>JADHVP010000011.1 GCA_016783945.1 Ignavibacteria bacterium | reverse complement strand
CAAATTGTATTTAGAATTTCTTTTAATTATTTTTGTTATAATATAGACAACAAAGCGTGATTGGCGGAACTGGTAGACGCGCTAGATTTAGGATCTAGTGGGACATCCCGTGTGGGTTCGAGTCCCTCATCACGCACTTTTAAAATATTTATTATTTTAAAAATTTATGAATTAATTCTTTATTATGGCTTCTAATACATCCAATAAAAAGAACCAACCACGATGCTCTTTTTGCGGAAGAACAGCAGAGAAGGTTACTAACATGATTAAAGGACCCATAGACCATCATGGTAAAGCTGTTTTTATCTGTGAAATATGTGTGAGCAATGCATCACAAATTATAAAGATGAATTCGGTTACATCGACAGGTAAACCGATGGATAAATTGAGATCAAATATCATCCCTCATTCAATAAAGAAATTTCTGGATGAATATGTCATTGGTCAGGATAGAGCAAAAAAATCGTTAGCAGTTGCAGTATACAATCATTATAAAAGAATTGATTCGATTGATCTGAATGCATTTGACGAAGTTGAAATTGAAAAAAGCAATATACTACTAATTGGACCTACAGGAACAGGTAAGACGTTTCTTGCACAAACTCTTGCGAAGCTTCTTAATGTTCCGTTTGCAATTGCAGATGCAACAACATTAACGGAAGCCGGTTATGTTGGTGACGATGTTGAATCTATTTTAGTCCATTTGCTTCAAAATGCAAATTACGATGTTGCAAAAGCCGAAAGAGGAATAATTTATTTAGACGAAATCGATAAAATAACAAGGAAGAGTGATAGTACTTCCATAACACGGGATGTATCTGGAGAAGGTGTACAGCAAGCATTATTAAAACTTCTCGAAGGAACCACAGCCGGAGTTCCTCCACGTGGAGGCAGGAAGCACCCTGAACAGGCATTAATAAATATCAACACTAAAAATATTTTATTTATTTGCGGTGGAGCTTTTGGCGAACTTGACAAGATTATAGAAAAAAGAGTATCTAAAGGATCGATAGGTTTTGGAGCCGAGATCATTTCTAAAAAAGATATAAAACGAGACGATATCTTTTCGAAGGTTGAACCCGATGATCTTATTAAATTCGGATTAATACCCGAACTCGTTGGCAGGCTGCCCATTATTTCAACATTACAATCACTCGATAAAAATGCACTGTTGTCGATTCTTACAGAACCCAAGAATGCGTTAATAAAACAATACAAAAAACTTTTAAGTATAGAGGGTGTTGAACTTGAATTTGATAAAGATGCTCTTGATATGGTTGCTGAAATAGCTATTGACAGAGGAACCGGTGCCAGAGCTTTGAGAGCTATTCTGGAAGATATTATGATTGATATTATGTATAAAATCCCTTCAAAAGAAAATATTAATAGCTGTATAATAACTAAAGACGTTATTACAAAGGAAAAAGAACCAATATATGCAAAATCCAGCAAAAAGGTTTTTGCATAATATTAAGGAATACCTTGCGGAACAAATACATATTAATTTTTTGAAGAGATTTTCATTTTATATTTTTATCATTTCACAAATATATTCTTGAATTAATTTTTAATTCAAGAATATATGTTTTTCTTTCAGTAACTTAACTCTTAGTAAGTCAACAAGTTCATGATTTTTTAAAATCATTTAATAACAAGTAACATTGTTTTCAACTCATATTATATGTCTAAATTAAAATCAAACATCAAGAAAGATTCAGTATTTCAAAAGCGAGAAGATTTTCAAAAAAACCTTTTAAGAAGAATTGAAAATACAGGCAACAAGCTTAAGCTTGGAGGCGGAGAAAAAGCAATTGAAAAATTACATGCAAAGAAAAAACTTCACTGCCGGGAAAGAATTAATTTGCTTATAGACAAAGATTCCTATTTTATGGAGCTTGGCTTATATGCAGGATATGGAATGTATGAAGAGTATGGCGGTGCACCATCTTCCGGAACAATATTCGGTATAGGAAAAATTCACGGGAGAAATTGTATCATAGTTGCTAATGATGCAACAGTAAAAGCAGGTTCCTGGTTTCCCATTACTTGTAAAAAAAATCTGCGTGCACAGGAAATTTCTATGGAGAACAAGCTCCCGATTATATATTTAGTTGATTCTGCCGGTGTATTTCTTCCTATGCAGGATGAAATTTTCCCGGATAAGGAACACTTCGGAAGAGTATTCAGAAACAATGCAGTTATGAGCGCTATGGGAATCCCGCAAATCGCAGCAGTTATGGGACCATGCGTTGCAGGTGGTGCTTACTTGCCAATTATGAGTGACGAAGCACTCATTGTAGAAGGAAGCGGAAGTATTTTTTTAGCGGGTGCGCATCTTGTTAAAGCAGCCATAGGTGAAAACATTGACAATGAAACGCTTGGTGGTGGTGATGTTTCTTCCAACATATCAGGCATAACAGATGAGAAAATGCCTGACGATGAAACCTGCATCAAAAAAATCAGAAGTCTGGTGAGTAAAATAGGTAGATTTGACACGGCAGGATTTGATAGAATTGAAAGCAAAGAACCAATGTACGATCCAAACGAAATATACGGCATCTTACCTCAGGATACAACCAAGCCTTACGACACACATGAACTCATTGCAAGAATAATAGATGACGGGGACTTCGATGAATATAAACCCGGATATGGAAAGACTTTGGTTACAGGTTACGCAAGGATCGATGGATGGGCTGTCGGAATTGTTGCTAATCAAAGAAACATAGTTAAAAAGAAAACAGACGTAGGTGAAGGTGAAATGCAATTTGGTGGAGTTATATATTCCGATAGTTCTGACAAGGCTTCAAGATTCATAATGAATTGCAACCAAAGGAAAATACCTCTTCTTTTTCTTCAGGATGTTACCGGTTTTATGGTTGGTTCAAAAGCTGAACACGGTGGAATCATTAAAGATGGGGCGAAAATGGTTTATGCAGTTGCAAATTCAGTCGTACCAAAAATTACAATCATTACAGGAAACAGTAATGGAGCGGGAAATTATGCAATGTGTGGAAAAGCCTACGATCCCAGATTCATTTTTGCCTTCCCGAATGCACAGATTGCTGTTATGGGTGGTTCTCAGGCAAGCAATGTACTTCTTGATATTAAAATTGGACAAATGAAAAAGCGTGGTAAAGAAATGAGCGAAGAAGATAAGAAAGCTACATTTGATGAAATAAAGAAAAGATACGAGGATCAAACAGACGTTTTATATGCAGCATCCCGATTGTGGGTAGATGGAATTATTGACCCACCAGAAACAAGAAAAGTAGTATCATATTGTATAGAACTTACAAACAACAATCCAGAAATGAAGAAGTTTAATGTTGGGATTATTCAAACCTAATCAATAACTTTTAATAATTGTTTATCATATAAACAAAAACTCCGTTTCAAATATTTCTTGAAACGGAGTTTCTATTTTTAATATATAAACTTTCTAATCGCCTTCTTTTTTTGGCTCTTTACGGAAGGATTCATCAGATTCTCTTCTCTTAAATTCTCTTCCGCTGTTATCATCACTATCGTAGTTTTTCGGTGGAGTGTATGAATTTGTTGGTGGATAGTAAGTTTTTGTTTTATACTTTTTCTTTTTCTTATATTTCTTTTTCTTAGTATACTTCTTTTTCTTTGAATATTTACTCTTCTTTTTAGTATACTTAGTTTTACCTGTAGTATAAGTCTTACCTTTCCATTTAAAGGTTGAATAGCCTTTTTTCTTAGCATCCCTATAGGCAGAACTAAAACTTCCTGTATAAGTTTGTGTGGTTTTTTTCTTGTAAGTTGTCTTTTTATTGGTCTTTGTGCTCGTTTTCTTATTTAAATCAGTACTGTATAATTTCCCCTTCCATTTAAAAGTCTCATAACCTTTTTTCCTTGCATCTCTATATGCAGAACTGAAACTTACATTTTTATAACTAGCACTGGTGTTTTTTGTAGTAACATTCTTGGTTTTATTATTTGTAGTGCCCTGTTTCTCAGTGGTGTAAGTTTTTCCATTATGTTTGAAGGTTTTTAATCCTTTTTTTCTCGCATCTCTGTATGCTTTACCAAAACTGGAAAGCTGTTGAGTATTTTTCTTTTTTGAGTACTTTTTTTTCTTCTGTTTAGTTTGTTCGATACTTTGAGTCTTAGCTTCAACAGTATTCAAATTAGCGAACAAACCACTCATTAAAGCAAAAGAAATTGAATAAATTATTAATCGAGTAAGCACTGTTTACTCCTTTTTAATTAAAAAAACTTTTAGTACAAAAACATGTTTTAAAAATGTAAAAATACTTAGTAGCAACTTAGAATTATTTGTTTGGAATTGCAATACATTTATAGATTTTTTCTTCATTTTTTAACAAAAATACATTTTTATATACTTATGTTATGTAAGTAATTTAAGCTAATTGAAATTAAGATTCTAAAGCTTATTTTCTATTCATTATTGATAACAATCAATTACATTTCAATTTATAATCATATATTTTATTTTAAAAACTATTTTAATTTTTAGATTAATTTGTTGACATCAAATGAAATAAGGCAATCGTTCTTAGAATTTTTTAAAGAAAAAGATCATAAAATAGTCCCATCTTCTTCTGTAGTACCCTATGATGATCCAACGCTGCTATTTGCAAACGCTGGAATGAATCAATTTAAAGATGTTTTCTTAGGAACAGGAACCAGGGAATACAGCCGCTGTGCAGACACACAAAAATGCATAAGAGCGGGAGGTAAGCACAATGATCTTGAAGAGGTTGGTGTCGATGGTTACCATCATACTTTCTTTGAAATGCTTGGTAACTGGTCGTTTGGAGATTACTACAAAAAAGAAGCTATTAAATGGGCTTGGGAATTGTTAACAGAAATCTGGAAACTTCCAAAAGGTAGACTTTGGGCAACTGTTTATGAGACCGATGATGAAGCATTTAATTTATGGAAGAACGAAACTGATATTGACCCAACACACGTACTAAAGTTCGATGAAAAAGACAATTTCTGGGAAATGGGCGATACCGGTCCATGCGGTCCTTGTTCAGAAATTCATTATGATTTAACAAAAGAGGGATGTACATCAAAAGACATTAATACAGAACTCGAAGATGTAATCGAAATTTGGAACCTTGTTTTTATACAATACAATCGGGATAATAAGGGTAAACTGACTACATTACCGAAGAAAAATGTAGATACCGGAATGGGTTTCGAGAGAGTTGTACGAGTTCTTCAAGGAAAAACATCAAATTATGGAACAGATATTTTTCAACCGATTATCTCAAAGATTTGTGAAATAACCGGGAAAAAATATGAAGGTGAAAATGTATCATCAATTAATGCTATAGCAGATCACATAAGAGCTTTAACGTTCGCGATAAGCGATGGAGCTGTTCCATCCAATGAAGGAAGAGGTTATGTTTTAAGAAGAATCTTAAGAAGAGCCGCAAGATTATCGAGGAAACTAAATTATAAAAAACCATTAATATATAGATTAGTCGATATTGTTGTTGACAACTTCAAAGATACATTCCCCGAACTTTATGAAAATAGGGATTTTGTAATAGAAGTAATCAGAGCTGAAGAAGAAAGCTTTAGTGTTACTCTCGACAGAGGATTAGAACTTTTCTATGAAGTCATTCTTAAACTTGAAAAAAACAAAGTTAAATCTTTTCCTGGTGAAGATGCATTTAAGCTTTACGATACTTATGGATTTCCTTTAGACTTAACCCAGGTTATGGCAAAAGAACACGGTTACACAGTAGACATGGAAAAATTCGAAGAAGAAATGAATATACAAAAAGAACGTGCGAGAAAAGATAGAAAAGAACACTTTGCATACTCTGATTCAAAAAATATTGAACTTGATGAAAAAGATATTGGAAAAAATAGTGTATATAATCCATGGGAACTTGAGGAAAAAGGGATAGAGATTAAAATCGTAAAACAGTTCGAGCTAAAGAAACCATCCGAAAATATATTAGTATTAACAAAAAATCCTTTTTACTCAGAAGCCGGTGGACAAATAAGTGACGTTGGGAAAATTATTGCAAATAACGGAATTGAGTTAGAGGTTTTTGACGTTCCCAATAAGTATTCAGTTCTTGTCAAAACCCCGAATGATACTGAAATTCCAGAGTTGGACAAATCCGTTATTGCAAAGGTAGATTATAGAAAACGTCGTTCTATACAGCGTAATCATACAGCAACTCATATATTACACGAAGCTCTCAGACAAGTTCTCGGTAATCATGTAAAACAAATGGGATCACTTGTTAGTGATGAATACTTAAGATTTGACTTTCCGCACTTTCAAAAAGTCGAATCTGATCAACTCACGAAAATCGAAGAAATTGTCAATAATAAAATTCAAGAAAATATTACTATAAAAACATTAGAAGATATAACGATAGAAGAAGCTAACAAGATACCGAATGTTAAAAAATTCTTCGGTGAGAAGTATGAGGATAAAGTTAGAGTCGTCATTGTCGACGATAAATATAGTATAGAATTCTGCGGGGGTACTCACGTTTCCTCTACAAATGATATCGGATTGTTCAAGATCACTAAGGAAGAGAGCATTTCTTCAGGGGTACGAAGAATTTTTGCACGAACTGGAGAAGGTATCATCAAGTTAATAGATGAAAAATTATCCGATATTGAAAAAATTATCTCAGACCTTCCTTCTAAACACTCCGATAATTTCAAAAGTGGATTAGCCAATTTCAAGAAAGATTACAAAGGTGCTGACTTCAGAGATGTCGATTTAATGAAAAAGCTTATTACTTATCAGGATGAAACTATAAAATCATTGTATGAAGTTAGAGAGAAATATTTAGAAGAAAAAAAACAAACAGAGAAAGAATTGCTCAAACAAAACCTGCAGAAAGTTTTTGAGCAGTTAGATACAATTATAATTAAATCCCCGGTTGTTGATAGTGTAACAGTAGTATCTGAAATAATGGAACTCAGTAATATGGACGAGCTTAAAGAACTCGGCGATGAACTTTATAAAAAACTTAAGAACGGTGTTGGACTAATAGCAGTCGTATTGAACGATAAAATTAATTTAGTTTGCGCAGTCAGCGATAATTTAATTAAAGAGAGAAACCTTCATGCCGGGAAGCTCATCTCTGAAGTAGCTAAAGAATTAGGTGGAGGAGGAGGCGGACGACCTCATCTTGCAACAGCCGGTGGAAAAGACGTTTCGAAGCTCAATGAAGTTATAACTAATTTCCCTTCTAAAATTAAAAACATATTAAATAAGTGAAAGTAATAATTCCTGTTGCCGGTTTTGGAAAAAGACTGAGACCTCACACACTTTCAAATCCTAAAGTTCTTTTGAACGTTGCTGGGGATCCAATGATTTTTTACATTGTAGATCAGTTAATTAAAGATAGAATAGCTTCTTCAATAATTTTCATAACTGGATTCCTTGGAAATAGAATCGAGGATTATATAAATGAAACTTTTAAATTCAAATTTGAATTTGTTGTTCAGGAAGAAGCTCATGGATTAGGGCACGCTATATACTGTGCAAAGAAAAAATTTTCACCTGATAAAAAAGAAGATGTTCTTATTATCTTAGGCGATACTTTATTCGATGTGGATCTAAAAAAAATGTGTGACAATAAATATTCCGTTATTGGAGTTAAAAAAGTCGATGACCCGAGAAGGTTTGGTGTAGTTGAAAAAGATAATAATGGTTTTATAAATAAATTCATAGAAAAGCCTGCTTCCCCCAAGGTATCTCCGTCTAATGAAGCAATAGTTGGGCTTTACTATCTTAAAGATTCGAAACTATTATTCGATTCACTCGAATATATAATAGAAAATAATATAAAGAGCAAAGGTGAATTTCAGTTAACAGATGCACTCGAAAAAATGATTAACGAAAACGGAAAGATGAAAACATTCAATGTTAATGGCTGGTTGGATTGCGGGAAACCGGAAACAATACTTGAAACTAATAGATACATTCTACAAAAAAGAAATAAAAAATATAAAATAAAAAGCTGCCTTATTAACGATCCTGTTTATATCGGAAAAAACGTAGCATTGGAAAATTGTATTATAGGACCTCACGCGACGATAAACGATAACTGTGTTTTAAAAAACTGTAACATATCAAACAGTATTATAAGTGAAGACTGTGTCATTGAGAATTCAACATTGACTGAATCACTTATAGGCAAAAGTTCAAAAGTTAAAAACAAGATTGACGTGTTAAACTTAGGTGAATATTCCGAAATTTAAATATGAATAAATAATGAAAGAAGAAGCAAACAAACAGTTCAAAGATTACTCTGAAAAATTTTTTAAAGAATATTTAAATTATTCCCCCACACATGCAGTAACATTGGGACTCCATGAATATGATGGAAAAATGAGTGATACTTCCTTATCAGGAATTAAAAAGGAAAGGTTATTTTTCGAATCACTCTACAATGAATTACTGGAAATAAAATATGAAGAATTATCTTCAGAAAACAAGTTCGATTTCGATCTTATAAAATGGTCATTAGAATCAGATTTTTTTGAACATGATGAGATTCAAGCATATAAACGTAACCCGATGACTTATGCACTAATGTTCATTAACATGAGTAATTATCTCAACAGAGATTATGCACCTTTCGAAGACAGACTCTCTTCTATCATCAGCATAATGAAAGAAATTCCAAACGTAATTGAAAACGCAAAGAAAAACTTAGATGAAGTTGTTCCAAAAATATTCTGTAAATATGCAAAACAATTTGCATCCGGTTATGAGGATTTCTTTGAAAACGAGATTATGGATGAAATAAACAAAAGAGAGATTAATATAAATCTTGTAAATGAATATAAAGAAGTTTGCATAACAACTGTAAAAGCATTCAATGATTTTATAAAATACATCGATGAAGTTTTATTACCTAAAGCGAATGATGATTTTAGATTAGGTGAGGAGAAGTTTACGAAAATGTTACGGATAGAAGAGCATATCGATATTCCACTACCAGAATTAAAAAAGCTTGGAGAAGAAGAACTAGAAAGACTGAAAAAAGAGTTGAAAGAAATTGGAGGTGATGAATACGACCATGATGATTTTCTTAATAATCACCCAACAGAAAATAATCTTATCACTGAAACTGATAACACACTCAACGAACTAATAGAATACATAAGGGAAAAAGATTTAATTAGCATACCGGATAATCTTAATTGTATAGTTAAAGAGATGCCACACTATATGAAGATAGGATTCGCAGCTATGTCAACAGCAGGTCCATTCGAAAAATCAGATGAATCATTCTACTTTGTTAGTCTGCCCGATAAATCTTTCAATGAAAAAGATAAAAAAGAATGGATGACTCTTTTTAATTACCCGACGTTAAAACTTATTTCTATACATGAAGCATTCCCCGGTCATTATACTCACTTCCTGAATTCAAATTTACATGCTTCAAAATTAGCTAAAATATTTATGTGCTATACTTACGTAGAAGGCTGGGCACACTATACTGAAGAGATGATGATTGACCAGGGATACGGTAACGGTGATTTGCATATTAAAATAGCGCAAATTAAAGAAGCACTCGTAAGATGCTGCCGCTATCTCGCCGCAATTGGATTGCATTGCGATAATATGTCGTTAGACGAAGCAGCATCTCTGTTCACAGAGCACGCAAAAATATCAAATACGACAGCAAAACATGAAGCTGAGAGAGGAGCTTTTGATCCCGGATATCTGAGTTACACATTAGGCAAGATACTCTTGAAGAAATTAAAAAACGATTTCTTTACAAAACATAATGGGAAATATTCTCTAAAGGACTTCCACAATAAAATTGTATCATCCGGAGCTCCCACTTATAAAATCATATCAAAGTACATTCTAAACGATTAGATTAATCATTCACTCTTTTAAAACTAACTCATCCCCCTTTAATTCCCCCTTCTCTTCAAAGAGAAGGGGGCTAGGGGTTGAGTTCAACAAAAGTCAAAAAGAGTTATTTTATTTTTAAACTTTTTTCATTATAAAAACTTATCTTGGACAGACGTGAAAAACACTCTATTCTGTTTTTGATTTCTTCCTTTTGCTATTCAAGACGAAATAAACCACAGCATACAACACAAAAGCAATTGAAGTAAATGTTATTGTAAATTCATACGGGAAACCCAGGAACCAAATGTAGATTGGGGCAAGAAACACAATGAGGAATATTGAAAATACTGTGTAAAGAAGGTAAGGATGGAGTTTGTTTTTGTAATAAGGATATGGATATGTAATTATTAATAGAAATAACCAGATTAAAATAATTCCGATGTTTTCCGATGAAATATCTGACATGCAGAAAATTATTTTAATTTGGTTTCTCTAACTTCCGCTGCTTAGCATTACCATCATCTCCCATATTATTTTTTCTCTCAATCATTTTTATTTTCTCGAGATATTTTTGAGCCTTCTTATATTCCGAATCCGATTCCCCCACCCTTTTAAAATATTTCTTCGCAGATTTATAATTTTCCCGTTCATAAAAATATAATCCCTTTTCGTAATTAGTCTTGTAATCAAAATCTGAATCTTTTTCGACCGAAGTACTTTCTTCCTGAACAACTTCAACTTTTTTATCAGATGTACTATCCATTGATATAAAGAAAACAGCAGCTCCAATACCCACAACTAATAAAGCTCCTGCAAGAACCGCCACAGAAGCAACTTTTTTTGCTGCACCACCACTCACTGCTCCGAAAGGTGAACTGTAAAAGGGTGCGATGTATTTATCATAATATTCCCTATCCGTTTCCATATAAGATTTCGCTATATCATCGAAATATTTTCTGCTCTCCTTAAAATATTTTTCTAACTGCTCTCTTGACGGTTTGCCGCTTTCCATGATTTTATATTTAAATTATTTAGTGCTATTTTGTGTTTTTGTGACTTTGTGGAAAAAAATGTCACTAAAACATTAAGACACTAAAGTTCAAAAAAAAATTATTTAAACATTTTCCTTACATTAACACTAATTGTTGAAATGATAAATACAATAATTACTCCAAACAATGTAAACCAGGTTAGATTCAACGCTGGTATAATATCGAATTTTGGTAGAATAAATAAAAGTACTAAAACGAATATAGAAACAGAATAAGATATTACCGCATCGCTTAACTTTGCTCCTTTATATGCTACACCCAGCAAGAACACACCGAGCAATCCACCGTATATCAATGACTGTATTTTTAATGCATAATCAACTGCCGGGTTTGTTTCACTCTGGAATAACATAGAAGTGCTAATTATCACGACTGCCCAGAATAAAGTTGCGAGCCTTGAATATCTGAGATCACGATTCGAAGACTCACCTGTGCCTACAGAAGGAGTTCCCTTTCTTTTAAAAAGGTCAAACATCGTTGTCGCTGCTAATGAATTAAATGTCGATGATAAAGTCGACATTGATGCAGCTAAAAGTCCGGCAACAACAAGACCTGCTAAACCAATCGGTAGATTTTGTATAATGAATTTTGGGAATATCTCATCGGGTTTTGTCAATAAATGATCACCAACAACCAATGTTTTGTAATCAACACCTTCATACAACGCATATAACATAATACCGATCAACAGAAAGATAGCAAACTGTATCAACACAATTATACCACTTCCAATAACTGCTTTTTGTGAAGATCTTGTATCTTTACATGTTAAAAGTCTTTGAACAATCATCTGGTCAGTACCGTGAGAAGCCATTGCAAGAAACGCTCCGCCAATCAATCCACCCACAATGTTATACCCTCCTGTAAAGAACTTACTGAATGAATCCGCAAACGCAAAATTAAACACCTGGAACTTATTATCAGTCGAAGCATAATGAACAACATCCGACCATCCGTTCGGAAGCAACTGATATATAACAATTATAGTTGCAGCTGCCCCCACAAAATAAATTATCATCTGAACTACATCCGTCCAGATAACAGCTTTTATGCCGCCTACATAAGAATAAACAACCGTTATGACACCAATTATCAATATACTTTCAAAATAGCTCAACCCCGTTATCAGCTTTATAGGAATAGCGGTCGTGAACAATCTCACACCATCAGCAAATATTCTAAGAAAAATAAAAGTTATTGAGGAATACTTTCTCATCGGAGTCCCGAACCTGTTCCCGAGAAACTCGTACGCAGTTTCCATGTTTCCCGCATAATATCTCGGAATAAAAACAAAAGCTACAATAATCCTCCCGATTAAAAAACCCATCGCAAGCTGGAGGAAATTCATGTTCGTAATATACGCCAATCCCGGAATACTGATAAAGGTCAGTGTACTCGTCTCAGTTGCAACAACAGAAAAACATGCTGCCCACCACGGGATTTGCTTCGACCCAAGAAAGTAATCTTTTAAAGACTTCTGTTTTCCGGAAAAATAAATACCAAATGCAGCCACTCCCAGTATATAAACAACAATTATAATCTGGTCAACTAAAGGAAAGTTCATACATTTAAAGTTTTATAGATTATTAACAGATTATTTTTCAGAAACCGAAAAGCATTCTTTCGTATTATACCCTTTTGCACCGAGTCCGACAGTAGCACATTCATTGTACGGATCATGTTCGAAGAACACCATCCAGTTATTTTCCGATACGTCTTTTAAGTACTTCTTCTTCTCATCAAGAGTCATTAAAGGAAAAAGGTCATATCCCATAATATAAGGTAAAGGAATATGACCTGCTGTAGGTATCAGGTCAGCCAGGTACAATAAAGTATTATCTCCGTCAGAAATTTTTATCATTTGCATATCCTTCGTATGACCGTTCACTGGTAACAGTGTTACATTACCATCAAATTTATGCTCACCATTTAATAGGTTCAAAACTTTTTTATCTTCAAGTAACTTGTAATTCTCCGGGAAGTAACTCGCCCTGTCTCTGTCCGATGGATTTAGTGCCCACTCGTACTGCTCTTTCTGAACATGATACACCGCATTCGGAAAAGCAACTTTCAATTGTTTATCTTCGTCATAAAACGTACTCCCCCCCGCATGGTCAAAATGCAGATGCGAGATAATAACATCGGTTATATCTTCACGCATACAGCCAAGCTCTTTCAGCGAACTGTCGAGAGTGTATTTGGAATTGTCCACCGCATAGATCTGGTTAAGTCTTTCCGGCATCTTATTCCCGATACCGGTATCGATTAAGACCTTCTTCTTACCACTGTCTAATAACAAAGCTCTTGCACACATCTCAATCCTGTTCTTTTCATCGGAAGGATTCGTTCTTTCCCAGAGGTTCTTAGGAACAACTCCGAACATCGCCCCGCCGTCAAGTTTAAACAATCCCGTCTGCACGGAATGAACTTCGTAATCACCTATTTTCATGTATCACAATTTTTTAAAGATAATAATAATTAAAATTGGTATGAATTTGTATGTCAAAATTATGAAGTGTTGTGTGTGTTTAATTTCTTGGTGGCATTTGTAGTGTTGTCATTACATGTTTCTACTTCCCGCGCACGGCACAAACCTTATCATGTTATGCCTTGTATTCGTATTGCCGTTGGTGAGAACACCAACAGCGGGGAAAATAAATATTAACTTTAACGATAAACAACTATGACAATATCCATTTCAAAAAAATACCTGTTAATATTGTAGCAATGATTCCTAAAACAAAACCAACAGCTCTATCTTTCAACTTCTCACTTTTCTCATTTTTTAAATTAAATAACTTTTCAGCAGCAGGTAGAAGCATATTAGGCACATATGGCAGAAAGAAACATTCATTCTTCCTTTTTGTCAAACTGATAATATTATTTCTCTGTGTTCTGTCAGGATTAGTACCCTCACTCCAAATAAGGTGATGACACTGCAAATTATATTCTTTTTGAACAAAGTTTGTGTTTCCTTTTTTAAATCCATTTCTTTCATTATCATCTACAACAAATGTGATCTCATGACTATTCAAAGGTCTCATATATTTCACAAGGAAATGACAATTTATACAAAAATTTTTCATATTTTTAATAGATAAATATTTGCTCTTGATGCGTCATTAAATATTTTTAGTACCAGTTATTTGAATACAATTTCTTGTTATAAATATTTCATAAGAAGATTAGATGAGATGCTTTCAGCCATCGATAGTATATTCTGAGACACTTTATATGAGTATTGCGAATCATTTGGCAACATTATATCTCCTTCTGAATTATGAGCTTTAATCCCTACTTCGTTCACCTTTCGTAAATATGTAAGATTACAGCGCCAGTTGTTGTGAACACCCAAGTCTCTTCTTGCCTTAGCCTCGATAAAACTTGGCCAATATTTCTGAACAATTGCTTCATCAATTGAAAGAGTTGAGCATATACCAGAGAGAAAATCGTTTGGTTTTTTATACATTAATTTATATACATACTCCTCGGCAGCTCTTTCAACAAGTTCATAGACTGATGCACAATCAAGTATCTCGTTCAGTTCAAATTGAATATTTCCTATTTTCTTTGGATAATTTACTAATATTATTTTAATTAATTCAACAAAATGTATTTCGGTACTGGAAATTAAATCGATAAACAAAAGTGAGTGATAGTAATCTTCAGATTTTATATTGTGCTTTTTAAGGTTATTATTTAATTCTTTATAAGACTTCACAAGATCAATATCTTGCTTAGAAACATCTTTTTTATTATAAATTCTCTTGACACATTCTAATGCATAACAGCTTGCTGATAAAACAAATTTTTGTGCATCCTGAAATGCAAGCGATTTTAATATTAAATTCTCGTTTGCATTCATAATTAAATCTGGTATTGACATTGTTTTATTCTGCGTATCACTGTTACAATTATTGAGATTCATAACTATTTGGATAGATTATTTTAAAAATAAACTCCCGATTTAAATAAAAAAGCAACCCCTATTAAATGGACACACAGGATATAGGGTTAAAAAAGGGAGTATAATAGGGAGTCGCCTTTCATAAATAATTTTCTTTATTCTCCTACAGAGTAGGCGGCTCTCCTCCACCTAAATCATAAATCTCTCTCGAATTAAAATACTCCTCCACAAATAGTTTCCATTCGCGTTTAGACATAAACTAAATCCTCCATTATATATTTCTTTCTGTTTGGTTTAATCGCATCTGGAGTAAGAAGGTCAACTTTTGTCCCAAGGATTTCTTCTAAATAATCTGCGAGATGAATAAATAGAAAGCCAACCGGTTCATTAAATTCTACTAGAATATCAATATCACTTTCTTCGTTTTGCTCACCTCTTGTAAAAGAACCATAGATTGCAATTTCCTTAACTTTATACTTATCTTCTAATTCGACTTTATGTTTGTTAATTATACTTATTATGTCTTCTAGTTTTTTCATTTAATATTCTTAAATCATTATTCGCCTGCCCTGTAGCTTTAGCGTACAGGGTTAATCATTGCTTTTTCCCTGCAGCGAAGTATGAGCGCATAGGATTCACATTATTCTTTGCGACTCTGCGTCTTTGCGTGAAACATTTGTATCTTTGTGGTAAAAAACATCACTACAAAATTATTACATACTCAATCCAACCCTAATCCCCGTAAACACAGTGTAATTCGTCGTTGTAATCTTATCAACAAACTTCGTGCTCCCGAGATTATTCAAACCGCCGTACTCAAACCTCGTTCCGAGTATAATACTCACGAACTGGTTAAGCATGTAATTACCCGTCAGTGTCCCGGCAAGCCCGAAATCAAAATTCTTATAACCCAGCCCGGCTTTTTCATCAGTAGACATAAGAATTCCCAGGTAAGGTCCGCCGTTAAATGTTATTCCAACATCTTCGGTTATCATCCCGCCTACATTAATATAAAGCGGAATGTTTAAATAATTGTTCGATATGTCCGACACAGTCGTATCCAAACCTGCAAGACTGCTGATTGAATCCGTAGGAGGAGTCACCTCAAAATTTTTCCCAACGTATGTCAATCCTGTCGCAAAATTCACACCTTCGAGTATGTTGATGTAAACCAACGCTCCGGTCGTAAAACCTACCTTCGAACCCGTTTCGAAAGTACCTTTTGCATCAGGCGTTTGATCAATATTCGCACTCGTACCTCCAAACCCCAACTGAAAATCTATATAAAAATCTATTAGCTTCCCCGTTCTTATCCGGTGTTCTTTCAACGCAGATTTATAGTCCTTATTGAATTTATCCGTGCTGATTGTGTAAGAACTAAACTTAGGATTATCCTGGGCTATTACAACTGCATTAAACGAACTTAATAACAAAGCGATGAACAAAAATGTAAGTATTAATTTTTTCATGATTGTTTTGTTTAATTTGAAATTAACTTGTTTTCTATACTATTTAATTTTTCTGTTTCAATTTCCCAAAGAGAATTAGAAGCAGTAAGCTTTTTAAGAATATCATTATATTCATTCTGAACATCAATAACTTTATTTGCATCTTTAAAAAAATCCTTTTGTGCCATTATATGCTCCAGCTCAGACTTTCTCTGCTCTAATCTTTTAACCTCTTCCTCCACATCTCCAATTCTTTTCTTTATAGGCGCAATTAATTTGTTTAATTCCTTCTTCCGTTGCTTCTGTTCGTAGCTTGAAGCAAACTTACTATTATCATTTGATTTCTTTTTTCCTTGTGTGTGCATTTCTTCAGATTTAATTGCATCGTGCTTTCCGTGCTCGATTTCTTTTTCCCTGAGATATTCCGAGCAGTTCCCGTAATATGTTTTTATCTTCTTATCTTTAAATTCAATTACTTTGTCTATAATACCGTCAAGAAACTGCCTGTCATGCGAAACAATCACCACCGTCCCTTTATACTTCTGCAAAGCATTCATTAACACATCCTTCGAAAGCATGTCAAGGTGGTTTGTCGGCTCATCGAGTATAAGAAAATTAGATGGTTCGATTAGCATCTTCGCAAGTGCTAACCTTGATTTCTCTCCACCCGAAAGCACCCCGACCTTTTTAAAAACATCGTCACCTCTGAATAAAAATCCACCGAGTATAGTCCTGAGATCTTTCACAAGCTCACCTTTAGATGCACCTTCCATAGTTTCGAGTACTGTCTTACTGCCATCGAGCTCTTCTGCCTGATGCTGAGCATAAAATTTCGTATCGACTAAGTGTCCTAATTTTATTTTCCCTATGTTAATCTTCTCACTACCAGCAATAATTCTTGATAATGTAGACTTCCCAGCCCCGTTTACACCGAGAAATGCAATCTTCTCTCCCCTGCTTATCGTAAGGTCAATACCTTCCAAAACATAATTCAACCCATCAT
The DNA here is from genome assembly GCA_016783945.1 of Ignavibacteria bacterium. Classification (GTDB taxonomy): domain Bacteria; phylum Bacteroidota; class Ignavibacteria; order Tepidaquicellales; family Tepidaquicellaceae; genus BS750m-G4. The sequence continues at coordinate 29,587 of JADHVP010000011.1, read as the reverse complement.
AACTCTTTGAAACACTTTCTATCTCTATAGTAATTTTTCCTGAATGAGTTGCCGGAGGAAAATTGAATCTCACTGATGATTCTACATCTTCCAATTCAACAATATCTAATTTATCCAGCATCTTAATCCTGCTTTGAACTGCTTTGGCTTTCGTTGATTTATACCGGAATCGGTCTATAAACCTCTCCTGCTCTTTGATATACTTCTGCTGGTTCTTGGATCTGCTTTCGAGCAATTCTTTTCTCTGCTTGCTCTCATTCAAATAAAAGGAATAATTACCTGTGTACTCTGTTACTTTTCCGAGTGAGATCTCAACCGTTTTTTTTGTTATATTGTTAAGAAAATCTTTATCGTGGGATACAAGAACAATTGCACCATGATAGTTTTTCAGATAATTTTCCACCCAAATTAGAGATTCAATGTCAAGATGGTTAGTAGGCTCATCGAGTAATAATATTGAAGGATTATCGAGAAGTAATTTTGCAAGAGCTATCCTCATCTGCCAGCCCCCGCTGAACTCATCTGTAAATCTTTCAAAATCACTTTCTTTAAAACCAAGACCTATGAGAATCTTTTCTATTTTTGATTTTATTTTAAAACCATCTAGCATCTGGAATTTTTCCTGAAGCTCTCCGTATTCTTCAAGCAAATCCATGAACTCTTCACTCGAAGTGTCATTAGCTTCCTCCATCTCTTTTTCAATTTCATGTAGTTCTTTCTGTACCTCATTAATATTTCCCGCAGCGTTGTAAACCTCGTTGTACAAAGTGTTACCTGTTAAATGAATCCCCTCCTGTGGTAGATAACCAATAGTCGTGTGTTTCGAAATTACAACATCACCTTCATCCGGATGCATTTCCCCCGTTATCAACCTGAGTAAGGTTGTCTTACCCGAACCATTCGACCCGATGAAAGAAACCCTGTCTTTCCCGAAAACACGAAATGAGACATCTTTAAATAAGACATCCGCCCCGAATCTTACCAATACGTTGTTTAACGAAATCATAATTGTCAATGTTTGAATGCAAATATAAAGATAAACTGATATTATTTAAGTGTAAAATGAAATTATGATGCTTATTCCATTCATTAAATACTTTATCTTTAGTATTTTTACTTACAACTATAACACAACACTTATTGAATATGTTAAATCCTGCAATTCGCATCACAAAGTCACAATTAAAAATTCTTTTTTTATTATTCTTTGCATTTCTCATTTTTAATTTTAATTCGTGTTTTCTATTTAAAGACGAAGGATACGCAATAAAAACGACTGCCTTTTTTATTACTCTTGAGGATGGTACAAAATTAGATTGCACTAAATTTTATCCTGAAGCTGCCCCACCTCCCGGTGGTTGGTCCGCTTTAATTTACTGCCACGGCTTTGGACATTCAAAATTAGAAGATTCAAAGAATGCAGAAGCGTTTGCGAAGAAAGGATATTATACTTTAGTCTATTCAATGAGGGGTCAGGGTTTATCGACAGGATTGTCAAATCTTATCAGCATAACAGAAGCAAATGATTTCACAAAAGTAATAGAGTATGTCAAAAAAGAACCATTCATCAATCCCGAACGGGTCGGAGCTATTGGCGGTTCACAAGGTGGTACAGTTCCTTTTATGGCTGTCTGCAATGGGCTTGATTTAAGATGTATTGTATCCAATATGAGTACTCCTGAATTAAGTACTACATGGATAGAGAATAACTCAATTAAAATGACTCTCTTATGGTCACTTAGTTATGACAATACAATTGTAAGATACGATCCAACAGTAGCAAGAATGCGGGATTGGATACTCGAAGATACTCCTGAGAAATGGGACAGTCTTATTTTTTACCTGCCACAGGGAAGAGACTTCATAAACAAAGTGTCGAAGAGCAAAACCCCTATCTTTGTCTCTACTGTATGGCAGGATAAATTTTTTAATTCATACGGGATGTTAAAAACAATCGATCTTCTCAACGTTCCGTACAGAATGTATTTCGGAACCTTAGATGCGCATGGGGCGGATCCCTATAAACCTCAGATTACTTACAACGATACAATTTCGGCTCAATGGATTGAATACTGGTTAGGAAATATTCAAAATGGATGTCTCGATTCCAGTAAATTTGTATGCGTCTCAAGTACATATCCACGGGAAGCAGGTGAAAAGCAGGTTATGTGGAATTGGCAGCCATTCTATTCAAACACGTGGCCCCCCGATGGAGTTGAAAAAGTTAAATTTTATTTTGACACTGGAAATAAACTTTCGAATACTCCTGTGGATTCCAATACTATAATACTACACAACGAAATAAAGGATACTTCCTTAAACATGCTGGAAGCGGTCAATCGAGAATTTACAGGGGATATATTCAACTCTAAGTTCACGAAGAGCGAATTAATATTCGAAACAGCACCATTGAAACAGCCATGCCGTCTTGCCGGAACACCTTTTGTAAAACTATTCTATGAATCGGACACAGTGATTGCTCAATTCAATTTCCAGGTCTGGGAAGTAAAACCTAGTGGTGAAGCTAACATCGTAACGCGAGCAAATTATACGGATAGAAGTACCGAACCGAATGTTATTAGAGAAGTTCTCTTTAACGGAATATCCTCTTCACACGTATTTGGACAAAACAGCAGGATAAGAATTATCATAACAAATCTCGATAATATCACGGACGATCCTTTTCTAAGAACGAATCCACATGTTCTTCCATCAATGGTGAATGCAAAGAATATTATTTATAATTCAAAGACAAAACCAACTTATATAGAGCTGCCTTTAATAAACTATGTTCGGAATTAAATTAGATATTATCCTTAATAAAGACTTACAAACATTTAATTATAAAAAATAACAAAACACAAAAGCCAAAATCCAAATAAATTCCAATTATTAAAAAACAAATATCAAAATCATCAATTCTAATAGATAAATTTATGTATTAGAATCAGCTTTTTCCGTAAAGAACTGCGATAGATAGAATTTGGAATTTGAGTATTATTTGATTTATGAGATTTGTTATTTGAACTTTTCATGTTTTCAATTTGAATTAAGTAAGATATAATTTAATTCCTCTTAAATATTTAACTTACTCATCATTACATTTCTCTGTTTCTCTGGTATATGAATTTTTATATATTGCAAAACAAAACTAATTTGCAATTGATAAAACCGATAACCTGCATTTCTAAAATACTAATCTTTATAGTAATTGTCGTATACCCTGCGATACTTTTTCCTCAGAAAAGTTTAAACAAAAATTATCCTGTTAACAAAAAAGATTTCTTCGTAAGAATGAGTGACGGAATAAATCTTGATTGTTCTTCTTTCATTCCTGATACGACTCCACCACAACAGGGTTGGTCCTGTTTGGTTTACTGTGCAGGTTTCGGAAAATCAAAGTATGAGATGTCACCTTCCGCTGAGGACTATGCAAAATACGGATACTACACATTTACTTTTTCTATGAGAGGACAGGGTGAATCAAAAGGTAAATCAGACTTCATAAGTATTACTGAAATGAATGACCTGATCGAAATTATCGATTACTTAAAAGATAATGAGAAAATAGATAAAGAACGAATTGGTGTCATCGGTGCATCACAAGGCGGCATCATCCCATTTATGGCAGTTTGTAATGGTTTATATGTTAGATGTATAGTATCAGACCTTGCATCACCTCTGTTTGCTTCAAACTGGATAGAAAACGGATGCATTAAGATGTCACTGCTGTGGTCTCTTAGCTATGATAAATCAATCGTAAGATACAGTCCGCAAGTTAAAAGATACAGGGAATGGATACTGTCCGGAGAAAAAGACAAATGGGACAGCTTGCAATATTACTTCCCACAGGAAAGAGATTTTATGAAACACGTTGGCACCAGCGTAATCCCTGCATCTTTTGCAAATTCTTTTCAGGATAAATATTTTAACGCTAACGGAATGATAAAAGCAGGCAGGCTTTTAAAATGTGATTACACTATGTACTTCGGACCATTAAGCGGGCATGGTTCTGAATATGATGCTGCAGAAGACATATACATAAACAATAAACTCGATAAATGGCTCGAGTACTGGCTATACGATTTGCCAAATGGAACTAAAGATGAAGATAGAATCACTTACACATTCAGCTCTTATCCTTTGAACAACAACAACTGGACGTATTCAAGATATATATCTCAATCCTTTCCTGATGATGGTTTGAAAAGAGAAAAGTTTTATCTTCACCCTGGAAATAATTTACAGACCTTTCCTTTTTATGGAATTAACGATACTATTTCATTCCGCAATGAAATTACCGACAATAAGTTAACCATGGAAGAAGCTGTAAACTACGAATTCACAGGCTCGGTTTTCAATTCAAAATTCAAAAAAGACAGCATTTACTTTGACACCAGCCCTTTGGATTGGAATTACAACATGATCGGTATTCCAAAACTAAATTTAGTTTATACTTCAAATGCTTTTGTTTGTCAGTTCAATTTTCAGGTATGGGAAGTTTTTCCGGATAACAGCATGAAGTTTGTAACAAGTATTAATTACTCAGACCGGAATAATATACCACATTCAAAAAAGGAATTAACAATCGAAGGAAATTCGCAGGCACACATCTTCAGCAAAGGTAATCGTATTCGAATTATTATCACTAATCTTGATACTCGCAGCGGTGACAGTTTTTTGAGAAGCAATCCTTTCGTGCTTCCTATATTAGAAAATGGTAAGAGTACCATATACTTCGGTCATAACAATGCTACGTTCGTAGAGCTTCCAATAAAAGAGAGTTTCTGAAATTTTGTATAAAAAGAAAGGGATGACTTTTTATCAGCCATCCCTTTTTATTACGTTATTCGAAAGGAGCGTATATGCTAAATTCTTATTTGATCAATATCATTCTTTTAACTTCCGAGAAATCACCTGCGTCCAATTTATAGAAATAAATTCCCGTTGCAAAATTATTCGCATTCCAACTAACATTATATTGTCCGGTTGTGAGATTTTGATTTACTAATTTAGCAATTTCTCTACCGGTTATATCATAGATGTTCAACGTGACCAGACCATTGTAATCCTTTGGTATTTCAAATTTAATATTCGTGGTTGGATTAAACGGATTTGGATAATTCTGGTAAAGCTTTACTTCGGGTTCATTCCCTGCAATAAAGTAATCACTGGTGAATCCTTTAAGCGGAAGTTCGATATAAGTATTTTTTGTGTATATCTTGTTAGTACTTTTTTCCATTACAGGAAGAACGTGTGGATTCGTATTAAGAAAATCAAAATCATCCGGAGAAGTATCCAGGTTGGTAACAATTAACCTCAATTTGCTTCCCGCAGAAAACTGATGGGCAAATGATAATCCTTCTATGTCCTTTGTCCTTCTATCTTTCTTAGTATAATACCTGTCTGTATAATTGGCTCTGTTAATTAAATGAATTGTATTATCGGCTTTTACTTCATAAATCTGGAAATTATACTGGCAAATATCTTTGTCTGATTCATAATCTAAATGCACCTTTGGTGTACCTATCAACTGGACTTCACTTGTAAAAGGTTCGGTATCATAGACTAATTCTTTTTTCTTAAAATTCTTGTTGAATTCCGAACCCGTGAACTCGCTGTACACCGCTGTTTGAAGTGTATAGTTCTTTTTTACATCATTTTTAAAATTTACCTGGTCTTTATCTTTCCCACTGGAAGTTAATGAAAGTTTTTTATTCTTTTTGTTAATATAAAACTTTATACCGTTTACATTCTCAGGGGGCCAGACGGATGAGCTGTCATGTACAAAAGACCACATACCGTTTGTAGTCCATGGATAAGTTGTTAATGCGTAATGAAATTTTGGTCTGTTCGGCAGATTATTGTCAATACCCCAAATGTAATAATAAAACCACTCGTTAAAGAAATTCATGTGCCATTGGTTTTCAGATTCAGATATATCTCCGCCATGTCCCATAACTGCACCGAAATAAATCCTGAATGGAAACTGTAAAGGCAATGACTCAATTCCATTTCTTGCATTAAAGAAGTAATCCTGCCATGAGTTTTCAATCAATATCGGGACCTGGTTATATTGAACCTTATCCATGAAATCCCTGCCAAGAGGCATATAGTACTCCAGGCTGTCCCACTTATCAGACTTAACTCCTGATGCATAAATCCAATCAGACATTGCATTAACGGTTGAATTGTACCTAACTGTGTCCGGTGTGTATTCTATCGACCATAAAAGAGTCATTTTTGCACAACCGTTTTCCATCCAGCTGCTTGCGAACTTAGGTGATGAAAGTGCTGAAATAATTCCGGCAACATTCATCCCGTTACTGGCTGCCATGTAAGGTAGCGTACCACCCTGTGAACCACCCATAATCATTATTTTGGAAGAGTCACCTCCGACGTTATCGACTTTTATATAATTGACAAATTCCATCAGGTCTTCTGCTTCTGTCATGCTAATGAGATTTGACAGACCTTCTGAATTACCCTGACCTCTTACGCTGTAAGTATAAACAACATAATTATATTGAGACTGTGCAAATGCGAAATTTTCTAGTGTTTCCTTCCTGTCACCGTATCCGTGAACCATCACAACAACAGGATATCCATTGGGTAAATATATATTCCCAACATTTGGGTAAAACTTCGAGCAATCCATTTTCATATTATCCCTTAATGTCAGAAAGAAATCATTTTTAATGACAATATACGGATCATCGGTCTGTGGAAGAGGTGATGGTAATAATTTGAATTCATAACTATCCAATTTTTTTGGAGGTCTGTTCTGTGCTTGCAAATTTATTGAAGAGAATAGCAAAACTGCAATCAATATTTGTAGAATTTGAAACTTGAAGATTTTTGAATAACTAAAGTTTTTCATGAGTAAGTAATTATTAGTTTGAAATTTAGTTTATATATTTTTAAAATGATTAATTCATTATGTTAATTGGAAATTTAAATTCATTCCCACATATTAAGTACAATTCTTATGCCAGAATAATTCCCTATTTTTATCAAATTTTGAGGCTTTTTTAAGAATAAATACTCATAATTAATAGTATTTGCACTATACACATAAATCTCAGACTATCATATATAATTCATTAAATCAGGGATTTATTTCAATGGATAGATATGGAAAAGGGATGACAGTTTATAGTTTTTACTGACATCCCTTTCATATGAAGCGTACGTAAGGAGGTAACGCTCTTTTATTTTATTAAAACCCCGCCTAAGGCGGATTTCTGATAAAATAGTTATCACTATTTTATCATCAACATCTTTTTAGTTTGCGAAAAATCTTTAGTAATCAATCTATAAAAATACACACCGCTCGGATAACTACTCCCATTCCACTCAACCTCGTAACTCCCTGCATTTAATTTTTCATTTACGAGTGTAGTAACTTCCCTTCCAAGTATGTCGTAGATAATCAGTTTCGCTTGTGTTGACTTTGGAAGATCGAATCTTATTTTTGTTGTGGGATTAAATGGATTGGGGTAGTTCTGCATTAAAGCATATTTAGTCGGAATCTTACTGTTTTGTGTTAGACCTGTTACAGGAAATCCCTTGAGACATACATTATCTATTGTCCACCACCAATCCCAACCGGGCTGTATTGACCTGAATCTTATCCTGACACTTGGATTTGCATCAGCACCGGGGAGAGTATAACTCTCCTGTGTATTTCTTATATCAGTTCCACCCCATGCAACTACTGAAGACCAACTCGTACCACCATCATAGCTTACCTCGACAATAGCAGAATCCTGTTCATCTATCGCATTCCAGTCATTGTCGAATTCAAGATAAATGTTCTCAAACAAAGAGCAGTCTACATTCTCTATTATCGTAGCAGTCGAAAGTAAAGTTGTTCCTGAACCGCAATCATCCGCATCGGCAGATAAGACTGCACCCGATGATGTTGCAGGAAGTGAGTAAACATTCGGATAAGGAGGAGAGTACGTCTGCCAGACACAAGTCCCTCCATCGTTAGTTATTGTCCAGTTTGCTGTACCTCCTGAAAAATCATCACAGAATATTGGTAAAGCAGGTGAAGAATACACTCTGACGTCTGTCTTAACCGTATCGTTAGAACGGTTAATATCCGTAGGCAAAGCAGATGCAATCGCAACGTTAAAGTCTCCTGCAGTATGAGGTGTCCAGGTGAAATCGACAGTGTCGATACCTCCTGCTGGAAGAGTTCGTAAATAGTATCCTACTTGAGTACCATTTATTAAGAATCTTATCGGGACATTTGTCTCAGGTTCCCTGCCTTCGTTTGTAATCCTTGCTTTAATATGATAGCTTGAATCTTTTATAAACACTTCTGGGAAATCTATAAATGGACCGGCAGAGAAGTCGTGATTTCCAGAAATAATCTCTGAAAGGTGTCTTCGCCAAACAGAATAATGAAATGTTCCTGCGAATATATAATTGTTCGAAATAATCAATGCATTACTTGTTGGTATAATTAAACCAAAACCCTCATTTTTCTGTATCCAACTAGCTCCATTATTGGTTGATATATAAATACCATTACTTTGACTACCTGCGAATAAAATATTCCCGCTTGAAAAAAGTGAACGAACAGTTTTATTCAATGCAGTCTGCGTCCAATTTACACCATTATTGGTTGAGAACAAAACACCATCTCCCCAAGTACCTGCAAATATATAATTTCCAATATTTGCAAATGAGGTTACATCTTTATTTTCTAACCCTAAAGAACTCCAATTATTTCCATTATCAGTTGAATAGTATGAGCCAGAGACATCACTTGCATAAATATTATTTCCGAGAGCAACAATTATATAAGGATGAATACTACTTGTACATAGTGTCCAATTGATTCCACCATTAGTTGATTTATAAATCCCGGTGGAATTTGTACCCAAAAAAGTATTTGTGTTGTTAGAACACAAATAACCTCCTAAATTATTTGTTTGTATCCAATCAACTCCATCATTTGAAGAAACATATACTTCATGATTTGTACCTGTAATTATATTGTTCCCAAAAGATGTAAGACCCCTAATATGTTTATTGTTTAATGAAGTTTGTGTCCATTTGATACCATTATTAGTAGAGACATAAACGCCATGATAAAGTGTTCCTGAAAAAAGATTGTTTCCTTTTAAAGCGAGACAATTTACAATTAAATTATTTAATCCAATTTGAGACCAAGTTGTACCACTATTGGTAGAAAAATAGATACCCTGCCTTTCCGCACCTGCAAAAATATTATTTCCATTGTTAGTCAATGAACGAATAGATGAATTATTGAGTGTTAGATTCCACGATGTTCCACTATTTGTAGATTGAAAGAGTCCTTTGTTTGTTCCAGCATAAATAGAATTTCCTACACTTAAAAGTGAATAACTTGATTGATTATTCAAAGATGTTTGAATCCAACTATTACCATTGTTTGTTGTATAATAAACACCGCTATGGACTGTTGCAGAATATAAGTAACTTCCAACGTTTAACAAAGAACGGTTAATAAGTGAGTTTAAACCGATATTAGTCCAGCTATTACCATTATTAGTTGAAAGATAAACACCTAAGTTTGCTCCTGCATATAAACTATTTCCGCTAATGGATAAAGATAAAATAGATTTATTGTTCAATGAAGTCTGTGTCCAATTTGCTCCATTATCAGTAGAAATATATACACCACTTCTTGTTGTTCCAGCATAAATATTATTACCTGAAGCAAGAATTGAATAAACAGTTTTATAATTAAATGATGTTTGTGTCCAGCTTACTCCATTGTTAGTTGAAATATACACACCACTTCCAGTTGTTCCTGCAAGTACGTTCCCTCCGCTAACAGCAAGCGCATTGACTATTTTATTGTTCAATGGAGTTTGTGTCCAGTTTGCACCATTGTTTGAAGAGACGAAAACACCGAAGTTATCTGTCCCTGCAAAAATGTAAACACCTGACGTAATTAAAGATCGGACTTTTCCCCATACACTCCGTCAGATGGCACCCATTGTGCATTGGCGCTCATTGTTATGAGCAGTACTAAGAATAGTAATATTTTTTTCATATTAATAATCCCTCCTTTATCGGATTATTTATTTTATTAACAACATTTTTTTAGTTTGTGAAAAATCTTTAGTAATTAATCTGTAAAAATACACACCGCTCGGATAACTACTCGCATACCAATCCATTATATAGCTCCCTGCATTTAATTTTTCATTTACGAGTGTGGTAACTTCCCTTCCAAGTATGTCGTAGATAATCAATTTCGCATGCGTTGATTTCGGAAGGTCGAATTTTATTTTTGTTGTTGGATTGAAGGGATTGGGATAGTTTTGCATTAAAGCGTATTCAGTTGGAATCTTGCTGTTTTGTGCTAAGCCTGTTAGCGGGAATCCTTTTATGCAAACATTATCTATTGCCCACCAATCATGTCCTCCTCCCTGTCGTGTTATAAACCTTACTCTGACATTTGGATTACCGTCGGCACCAGGCAGGTAATAATTATTTCGAGTATTTCTCACATCATTTTTACCCCAACTAATAATTGTCTCCCAATTTACACCTCCATCATAGCTCACATCAATAATTGCATAATCGTAATTATTTACTCCATTCCAATCATTATCGAATTCAAGATAAACACTCTCATATACAGAACAATCAACATTTTCTATAATAGTAGCGGTCGATAGTAAAGTATTTCCGTATCCGCACACATTTGCGTCGGCAGCTAAAACAGCTCCAGATGATGTTGCAGGAAGTGTGTAAGCATTTGGATAAGGGGGTGAATATATCTGCCAGAAGCAAGCACCACTATCGTGAGTTATAATCCAATTAGCAATACCACCACTGAAATCATCACAGAAAATAGACAAAGGAAGTGATGAATATACACTAATGTCTGCCTTAACTGTATCATTGGTACGATTACTATCAGTGGGCAAAGCACAGGCAATTGCTATATTATAGTCCCCGGTTATATGCGGTGTCCATATAAAATCAACAGAATCGACTTCTCCTCTTGGGATACTTAACAAATAATAACCAACCTGCAATTTATTAATCAAAAATCTTATAGGCACATTGCTCTCATATACGTTTCCTTCATTATTTATAAGTGCTTTGATATGATAAGTGCTGTCTTTCATAAATAAAAATGGAAAATCAATAAATGGACCTGCTGAAAAATCGTTTATCACTGGGACCACAGTAACATTCTTTTTTAAAGTATCGTTATACCGTACCTGATCAGAATCAAGAACAGAAACCACAGCGATTTTATAACTACCAGTGTCGGGCGGAGCCCACATAAATCCTATCTTTTCAAATCCTCTAAAAGGAATACCTAGAAACTGCTGCTCAACTTCAATGTCATTAATTAATAATTTTATCGGAACGCCTGTCTCATCATAATCACCATTATTTTTAATACTTGCTACTATTTGATACGCTGTATCCTTAAGAAAAATTTCCGGAAAACTAACAAACGACTCGGCAGAAAAATCACGAAATCCATGGGTAGTATCTCCATATACAATACCATTAACTTTTGCACCTAACATAATATACTTTTCGGATACATATGAATTATTATGTGTGATCCAATAATGGTAAATCATTCCCAGATCTTTTGCAAAATAAGTATTTCCACGGTGTACCCATCCGTAATTTGTGGTATAATAAGAAAACTTCTTTACTCTTGTTGTAAGATCATAGAGAATAGTATCATTGATTCCATAACACTTATAATTACGATGATCTATGCAGCTTGTCCCGCATGAATCACCAATTTCTGCAGCAAGATTATAATGAGCAAGTTCATAATTACAATTTATATTCAAAGAATCATAATGTACAAGATTACCTGTAATAGAATCATAACGAAGATAAAGATCATTATACAAATATCCTTTAAAATTAGTACAATAATAATATGTTTTATTATGAAATACTTTTGAATGAGTAATTCTGGAGATTATATATGATGAGACAGGACCTCCAGGATTACTTCGTATTTTTAAATAATAGAAAGCATTACCTGCTTGAAGCGGAAAATATCTTGATGAATCTGTACTACATTCTCCTTCTATTTTGAAAAAAACCAGCAATAAAAAAATTGTAATTATTAGCTTTTTCATTTTATTAATATCCTTATTTGGTTTGCAAAATTTTCACAATCAATCTATCCGAATGGAGTGCTATATGATACAAACACACTCCATACGAATAATTAAATCTACTTTTTCATTACTGCACCCTGCTCACAGGTGCACTCCAGGGACCATCGCCTTTTGAATTTACAGCACGAACTGAATAAAATATGCGTTCACCTTTGGGCACATCATCATCGAGGTACTGAGACTTCGTTGTTGAAATAAGAAATGACATTGCAGGTACGGTCAGGTCATCTTTCGGGTCTGCACCGATACCTTTCTTCCAATCATAATGTTCTGCTTCATCGTCGGGTTCTTGTAATGATAATACAAAACCAACACCGTCAGTATCATCTTCTAGAACAAGCGTTAATACCATAGAAGGTTTAGACGTTGGTTCCGGGGGTTTTCTTATTTTATACCATACTCGACAAGTTTCTCGGGATTATCGCTGTGCAGTCCTCTTGCAAGGTTTTCTACCATATCTGCAAAGCCCTTAATTTCAATTCTCAAAAGACGTGCTTCGGCAAGTTTAACCGAAACCTGTGCCTTCAGGTCGGCAATCTCGTAATTTATAAGAGTACTATTGTGATTTATAAGAGTACTATCGTAATTTACAGATGTACTACCGTAATTTGAGAAAGAACTTTTGTAAAGAGAATCTCCTTCCCCCTCAGGCACTGATCGCTGAAAGTGATTTAATCGGAGCACCTCCGAAAGGAGTTTCTCATATTTTCTTTGACAAATATTAATTTTACTATTATCCTTTTGCAAAAATTTTACTAAATTATATTGAAAATTTTGATTTAAATATAAGAGGGCGAAGTCAATCCTGAAAAGGATTAATTCTTTATTAAGAACCTTCCACGGTTTTATTGAAGAAAACTTCTGCCCTCTTTTTTTCATCTCTGTATACCTCCTGTACAACAGAGTTGATTAATTTTAAATCTTTCCTAAAAAGACTTAGACAATACTATCTTTATTTTTTCATAAAAAAACCCTCTTACATTTTACTGAAAGAGGGTTAACAATTCCGTATTCAAATTTTTTAAAAGATATATTTGAATTAATTCTAAACCTGATAATCCTGCTATTTTTCAAAACACGAATTTAGAAATTAAATTATATTTTATAGCATATCACAATTTTCCTAAAGTTATTTTAATGTTTTCTTTTCCCTATGCCAAAAATTCTTAAAATATCAAATACCAAACTACAAAAATCAAATAAATTCCAAATTACAAAGTTAAAATCACAAACTATTTTTTAAACCTTTATGTATCGGTCTACCTTTGAACCTACATATTTCGATAATTGGATATTGTAATTTATTTGTAATTTGTTAATTGTTATTTGGATTTTTTATAATAAAATTTTTAGAACACTAATAACCATACTACATTAGGTAGATAATGCAATAAAATATCTACACTATTTTATGAATATCATTCTTTTTACTTCGGAGAATTCTCCTGCTGATAATTTATAAAAATAAACACCGGTTGCGAAACTGCTTGCATCCCATGTAACACTATGCGAGCCGGACGTCATATCCTGATTTATTAATTTCGCGACTTCCCTTCCGGTTATATCAAAAATCTTAAAAGTTACCAAGCCATTATAATTTACGGGTAATTCGAATTTGATATTTGTAACCGGGTTAAACGGGTTTGGATAATTCTGATGAAGAACTGGTGATTCGGTCTCATTCTTTACAATTTGATTATCAGATGTAAATCCTCTTAACGGCAATTCAATGTACGTATCTCTCAGGTAAATTTTATTAATGCTATTTGTCATAACCGGCAGTACATGAGGATTCGTTGCTAAGAAATCAAAATCGTCTGGTGTTGTATCTAAATTAGTAACAACAACTCTTAGTTTACTTCCTGCCGTGAATTGATGAGCAAATGCTAAACCTTCGATGACAATAGTTCGAATGCTCGATGGTTGATAATTCCTGTCAGTATAATTAATCCTGTTAATGAAGTTCACAGTATTGTCTGCTTTCACTTCATACAATTGAAAGTTGAACTGACATATATCAGCAGTTGCTGAATACTTAAGGTGTACTTTTGGCGTTCCAATAACCTGGACTTCATTTGTTATTGGTGCTGTTTCAAATATCAATTGACGTTTTTTGAAATATCTGTTGAAGGTATTCCCTGTAAACTCTTCGTACACAGCAGATTGTAAAGAATAATTCCTACGGACTCTGTTTCTTAATCTTTTAAATGCGGAACTATTTTTTAAAGGAGTTAACTTTAACTTATTTCGATTAAAATAAAACTTGACATCAGAAACACCTGCGGGTGGCCAGACAGTAGAGCTGTCATGAGTAAAAGACCACATATTAACTATATTCTTTGGATATTTTGTAAGAGCATAATGATATTTCGGTCTGTTTGGCAAATTATTGTCCACTCCCCAAATATAATAGTAAAACCATTCGTTAAAGAAATTCATGTGCCATTGGTTCTCAGCATTAGAAGTGTCGCCGCCGTGACCCATAACAGCACCAAGATAAACTCTGTTTGGATATTGAACTAAAGGAAATGTTTCGATGGTATTCTTCGCATTGAAGAAGAAATCCTGCCATGAATTTTCAGTCAATATCGGAACTTGACAATTCCCGACTTTATCCATAAAATCTCTGCCAAGTGGCATATAATACGCCAGGCTGTCCCATTTATCAGATTTTACTCCTGATGCGTAAATCCAATCAGACATTCTATCAACAGTAGGTGTATACCTGACGGAATCCAGAGGATATTCTATTGACCAAAGAAGAGTCATTTTAACACAGCCGTTTTCCATCCAGCTGCTTGCAAACTTAGGAGATGATAATGCTGAAATCATGGAATTGACCTGCATTCCATTGCAGGCAGCCATGTATGGTAAAGTTCCACCCTGTGAACCACCCATAATGGCGATCTTGGTCGGATCCAAACCTACTACATCCGCTTTTACATATTCAACTAATTCCATTAAATCCTCAGCTTCTATCATACTGATTAGATTCGATAAACCTTCTGAAGTACCCTGCCCTCTAACACTATATGTATAAACTACATAATTATATTGAGCTTGAGCAAATGCAAAATGCTCTAAGGTTTCTTTTCTGTCACCATATCCATGAACCATTATTACAACCGGATATCCATCTGGCAGATATATATTGGGAACGTTTGGATAAAATTTTGAACAATCCATTTTGATACCATCCCTAAGAGTTAATAAAAAATCCTCTTTAATAACAATATAAGGATCGTCCGATTGTGGGATAATTGATGGTAATAACTTATACTGATATCTATCTATCGGTCCTTTTGGTCTGTTTTGTGCAAACACATCGACCGAAGATAAAAGAAGTACAAGTATCAAGATTTGCGATACAATTATCGCAGAGCTTTTTAAAAACTTGAAGTGATTTAACATTGTGGGTAAGTTTAATTTAATTAATTTTTTTTCTCTAAAATTTTCTTTTAAAATGGGATAAGTTTGCAGACATATCGTCTGCAAACTTAAGGATACATCATTATTTATATTTTTTAATAGTGGTCTGTCGAATCCCAAACCACTTTCGTTTTATTTGTATTATACACTTTGAATGCCCTTGCTGTAGCGAATATATTAATTATGTTATCGAATGGCAGCCTTACAATACTAAACATTGCGTATTTGAATCCATACCAATTGTAAGTGAAAGCAAAACGATGAATTAATCTGCTAACCATGAAGAAGAATGTTGCAAGCATCAGATACCATAACACAGAACTCTTATCGACAACAGATAAGGAAAATTGGAAATTAAATGTTATGCTTAGAAGATAAATTACAAAATAAGCAAAAACTATATTTGATAACAATATTCCTAAAGCACTGATTATAGATTTTCTATCACGAAACAAGAAATATTTTGTCTTTAATGAACCTTTCCATTTATGAATCTTCCAATTCTGGAACGCTATTCCGGCAATCCATCTTGATCTCTGTTTTACAGCTCCCCAGAATGTATTCGGGAAATATTCCGCTGTTGCAATCCTGGAAATCGTTCCATCTTTTGCATCAGTAGTCATGTTTACAAAAGCTGTCTTGAAACCTAATTTATAAAACCTTAATCCGAGTTCATAATCTTCTGTAAGATTTGAATCGTTAAAAATCTGTACTTTTCTCTTTTTCTTAAGATCGATTTCATTATCTCTGGTTTTTTTAACTTCTGGTTCGGTTTCAATTGCCGAAGGCTGCATGAATAAAGTACCGGGTTTCTCAACTTCGATTGTCTTTGTCTCTTCAACCACTTCTTCTGTAATTTCTTCCGTAACTGTTTCCATTAGTTCGGGTTCCTCTTCCTTAACCATCTTAAGTACCGGCTCTTCTTCAACAACTTCTTTTTTTACACTCGAATCATAAATCATTTTTATTTCTTCATCAATTTTCTTAAGTCTTTCTTCTGTAGTTTCTATATGAGCTTCTTCTTTGATTTCTTCCGGAAGCTCAACTTTAACTTCTTCTTCCTTAAACGTCGCTTCGAGTAATTCCTCTTCAACTTTCTCTTCAATTTTCTCTAAAATTACCGGAGTTATAATCTTTTCTTCCTTAACTTCTTCTTCGATAACAGGGGCTTCTATCTTTTCTTCTTTTAATTCTTCTTCGATCTTTGCTTCTAAATCCTCTTTGTCATACAGTAATTTATAATGATCTTCGATCTCTTTTACTTTCTCATCAATCTCTTCACTTCTTTTCTTGAATTCCTGGCTTTCTAAAACTTTTTCGGTTTCATCTAAAACAGTTTCTTCCTCTTTTACTACATCTTCAATTTCTTGTTCAACCTCTTTATCTTCAGGACTTATTGATTCGCTCTTGGAGTAAACCGGTCTTATATCAATATCTTTCAATTCTGGTTCATCAACATCTTTCTCAGTTTCTTTAACTATGTTTGCATCAACTAACTGACTATAGAATGATTCAAATAACTTTTTATATACCTCACCTTTATCACTTTCATCAGCTTTTTCTGTATCTACTTCCTCAATAATCTCATCAATCTTTTCAATTTCATCTTTTACATCTACTTCCGAAGCTTGTGAACTAACAACTTCTTCAGGCAATTCATCAATTACTTTTTCTTCAGTCTCGATTTTCTCCTCAGCCTCTAAAGGCTTTTCATATAATTCTTTTAATCTCTGGTCAATTTGTGTTAATTTTTCATAAAGCTCGTTTGTATCAGATTCTTTTTCAACATCTTTTTCTTCTAACTCGAGTGTTTCGTCAGACGTTTGTACCGGTTCATCATGAAGCTGCTCAAGTCTATTATCAATTTCAGTTAATTTATTTAATAACTTTTCAGATTTATCTAACTGTTCAGTTTTATCGGTCTCTTCTTCCGTAACTTTTTGCTCTGTATCCTCTTTTGGAAGATCATATAATTCTCCAATTTTTTCATCAATCTGAAGAAGTTTATCATAGATCTTATCTGTTCTTTCATATATTTCATCTGGATCATGATTTATCATTTTTATCTCATCATCAACCTGCTTTAATTTTTCACCAACGGATACTTCGTCTGAATCATCTTCTGAAGAAATTCCAGCATTTTGTGTCTTTTTGTCGTATAGCATTTTTATTCTTTCTTCAATCTCATTGATTTTTTTATCAACAAAATTATTGCCATTATCATCACCAGAAGAATCTTCAAGATTTATAGACTCGATTTCATCAATTAATTTATCTGTATCATCCACTCTATGCTGTACTCCCAGCTTATAGCGAATATCTTCATCTTTTTCAATTTCTTTCCCCATTCCGGAATCATAATATGACTGTGTATATTTTTCCTCACTTCTCTTATCAGCACTTTGATATTTAGTAACACCTTTTCTTTCTGCGTTTTTCAATAAATGAAAATTCGAATCTAACAACTGTTCATAAAAAGAATTGTACATGTCATCATAAAGATCCTCTTCAATTAATAATTCTTTGAAGAAAGATAGTGTATCTTCTTTAGGAATTGTATCTCCGTATTTCATGTTAAGGAATTTTTGGAAGCTCTTTCTATCCGTAATCTCGACAGCCAATTCTTTGTTCGTCAATTCATATATTGTTTGAAGGACGAAACACTTAACTATTGTTTCGAGATCATAATCCTTACTCGTTCCTATTAAAGAATCTTCTATTCTTTCTTTAATTGGGTAAACTATATCATCCCAATTTATTGTATCATCGATCTTATCAAGAACAGTAGTGTTATTACCCTTAGCTTGTTTCCTTATGATTTCAATAAGAGTATCTGTGATTGAGGGATTTGAAATTTTTGTGTTAGTCATTTTATTATTGTTAATTAAAAATCTTTATGTAAAAAATATTAAAATTTATTTTCATCTTATTTAACTAAGAATTTCTTCTTCAACTTTATCTTCGATCATCTCTTTTACAACTTCTTTCGTTCTTTTTACAGTTTTCTTTGTTTCAACATGTTCTTCTTTACTTTCAAGTAAATCATCAAACGTTTGTTTCCTGGTATAAATATTCTCTTCTTCGTGTACAACTTCCTTTTTGGGTTTTACTTCAGGCTTTGGTGCAACGAAGGTTGTTTCACCAGGCTGAATTTCTTTACTCTGTGATTCAAGATAATAGAAAGCCTTGCGATTAAATGCCATACCTGTACCGGCAAATGGTATGAAAGAAGCTACTGATTGTCTTACGATCATATCTTTTGTATGCAATTCGGCAAATGCATCGCAATAAGTTCTGTGGAAGAATTTTCCAGCTTTGTTCTTTATTGGAATCACCGGAATCTGAATAGCATAATGACCTTTGTACATTATCATATAATTGTACAGTTTCAAAGAATATGGATGAATGAAATCTTCTGAATCGTGTATCAATAAGACATCAAAGTTACCGTTTGATTTTTCATATTCATTAACACAAGAATACATATTGTTTAAATTATCTGCTTTTGTTGTAGGACCATCCTGCGGATTAAGACATAAAATAACTCTCTTATCTTTTCTCGCATAATCCCTTACAACTTTAACAGTTTTAAGGTCATTAGGATATACGGCAATAAAAATTTTGTAGTTTGCATACTCAATGTTGCTTAATGCATTCCTTAACGTTCTGCCGATGACCCTATGCTCCTGCCAGGCACCTATCATAATTGCAATTGGTCTTTCTGGCTTCTTTTTCATTTCAGAAAAATTAGGAAGTCCTTTTTTGTACTTACTCCTGCGTAACCAGTAAATTAGATCTAAATAAAAATCGTCAAGACCGCTTACGACAAGCATTATGGCTGTTACCCATAATAAGATGTGAAATATATCGAATATCATAATGATGTATTAAAAATTAATTGAAAACCTGCTTTAATTTGAAAAGTATCCTCTCTATCTTCGAGGAAATAAAATTTATTTGTTGCTTCTACGAATATTGATGGGAAGTTCATTAGATTCGGTTTGAAACTCACCCCAGCAATAATTTCCCCGTAGTTATTATAGTTTAATTGTTTGCTGTCACCCTGTGCAAACTGACCTAAGTAAAACTCTATGTTTGAATATCCCCCGGTTAAGTATCTCAATGTTTCTTTCAAATAAACCTGACCGAAGAAGTTTCTGAATTTGTAATCGTAAAGTCCGGTACCATAAAGATCCATGAAAACATATTCTCTCTTGGATGTTTTTCTACCTGCGTAAAAAGCCGGACTTCCAAATCTATATCCTCCAGATAGCATTGGTTTAAAATTGAAACTGTTCTTTTTAAAATCAATTTCCCTGACATAGCCCGCTCTTATTTCAAAAACAATATTGTCGATAGGTAAATATTTCCAGAATCCTCCAACTTCGACAAACCTATCGTTATAAATATTGTCTGGTTTTGAACGGCTGTCGAGATAAATATCGGTATAAAGTCCTGTATAAAGACCTCTTGCAACTCTAAAATTAAGATGACCGACTATGTTTGAAATATAATTTTCCTGATGCGTATCGTAAAAATTGTGGAAATAGACATCAAAGGATGTTGTAGAAAGATATGGTATCATCTGATTTAAAATATAAATGGCTTTCCTTGATTCATCAATTTCATCGTAATCTGTTGATGTTCTTTCAACGTATTCGAAATATTTCAAAGAAGATTTATACTTTTTTTGTTTATCATAAATATATGCAAGCTGTAAATGTATCTGGGTTTCTTTCGGATTTTCTTTTGCATACTGTCTAAAAATCTTTGCTGCTTCTGTTAATTTACCATTATTCAATAAAGAATAAGCTTGATTCAAATCTTCATCTGTCATCGTACCTTCAATCTGCTCTGTAACTCCAAGATTTTTATTTATGTTCGAAATTTCTTTTTTAGCACTTGCAACTTCTGATTCATTACTCGAATTTTCAGCTACATACTTGAAATAATCTAAAGATTTTGTATAATCTTTTTTGGTAAAATAGATATATCCTAACTGTAAATGGACTTTGGTATCATTTGGATTTTTTACAAGGTATTCTTCAAACAAAGTTATAGCCTTATCATAATCTTTATTGTTTAAATATTCATAAGCTTTATTTAATTCATCAGTTTCATTTAAACTTTTTATGTTTTCTAATTCAAGTTTTGCTCTGTCAACTTCAGAAATATCTGATGAATTGTTTTTTACATAATCAAAATACTCATAAGCTTTATCATAGTTTTTATTTATATAATGAATATATGCAAGCTGTAAATATATCTTAGTATCTTCAGGATTATTAACTATATGACGCTCGAAAATTACAGTAGCTAATTCTGTTTGACCTGAATTAAGATATGAATATGCTAAATCCAGTTCGTCATCGTTTGTTTGAGAAAAAAGCTTATTAAAACCAAATCCTGACAAAATTACCATGATTAACACCATGACTATTAAATTTCTGCTATTTCTCAAATTATTTTTGGTATACATTATCGATTGTTTAATTTCTGATGAATTATTGTGATATTTTTGATTAGATTTTTTCACACTAAGTTAAAGTGCAAATACCAGGCCAAAGTTGTTTTATTTTGGTATTTTTTTATGTAAGTGATTTATAGAGGTTTAAAACTATGATATGCTTCGGCTGAGAGAAAGAGAATAATATTTATGATAAAATGATAGCCTGTATACTATCATTATTATAAGCTCACTATTATACTTAAAAGATAGATTTAATAATAGATTATTCAATTTTTGAACGGATTAATTTTACTGCATTAATAATTCTTGGTCCAGGTCTGAAAAGTATATTTTCATCAACAAAAATTACTCTATTTTCTTTTACAGCTTTCGTTGAATTCAGATTATCAGAAATCTCCTCTTTGTACTTTTTATATCCTTTAACATCAGATGTATCAGTAGGAAAAATAATGTACTCAGGATCCTTTTCGGTTACATCCTCATAACTTATCATCGGATATTCAATTGCTTCGTTCCTATAAAGATTATCAAAACCTGATAACTCTACAATTTCATTTATAAACGTATTATGGTTTGCTGTCATTAATGGATTAACAGATATCAGCAGTAAACATTTTTTGTCAACAGAACTTCGATTCAATTCTTCAAAATATATTTTATCCTTATAAATTTTATTCGAGATTTCATTAGCTTCTTTTTCTTTTCCTGTAATTATTCCGAGGTCATTTATCATTTTTATTATGCCGTTAACATCCCTTGGATTCGTTACAAAAACTTTCAACCCGAGATTCTTAAGAGCTACATAAGATTGTTTGGCATTCCCTTCAACAGTCAGTAATATTAAATCCGGCTTTAAAGAAGTTATGATTTCATAATTCGGGTCTATCATGCCTCCAACCTTTTTTTTATTTTTTGCATCAGCTGGATAATCGCAATAGTTAGTAACACCAACAATCAGTGAATCTGAGTCGATTGCATATAGAGTTTCTGTGATATTTGGGGCTAAAGAAATAATTCTTTTGGGAAGTGTATCTAAAGAGATTTCATTTCCTAAATCATCCTTGATAGAAGTTGCATTTTTATCAATCTCATGTGTCTTTTGGCAAGAGATTGATACAACCACCAGGATTATTATGAGAGCTAAACGTGATGACTTTAACAAAATAAAATTAATTAATTTTGATTAGTAAATTTCCAAAATACAAAAAAAATAAATTCCAAAAACTCTTTTTCTGTTTAATGCATTTGAATTATTGAAATTTGAGATTTGTTGTTTGTTATTTCAATAAAGAAAGGTTATGTCTTCAACTTCTTCTTTTTAGCTGCTGGAAAAAGTACATTGTTTAATATCAACCTGTAACCCGGTGAATTCTTAAACCTGCTTAAATCTGTTGGAGGGTCCCCCACCAAATGCTGGTAATCTTCCGGGTCGTGCCCGGAGTAAAAAGTATACGTTCCCCTGCCATAATTCCCGTGAACGTATCTCACAAAATCAGTCTCTTCATTGAGAGCCAGGATAGTTATGTTCTTTTTTAAAAACTCTTTTCTAAATCCTGACGTCTGCCCTAAAAATCCTTTTATCAATGCTGTGTGACATTGGTTAAGCATCGTGGGCACCGGGTCAAACTTTGCGGAAAAATCCACGAGATTAAAATAATCAAGGCTTTCACCCATTATTACGAGATCACCGGTAATATCTATATCAGAAAATTCATAAACATAGGGATTCATCTCTATTTTAAAATTCTCGAAAACAAGACATTCATCGTAATCGAGTTTATCGTTAGCAAGCGGATCAAGCGGGTCTCCATCGTACATCACATCACATATATCTGTATTCTGAACAGCAAGGGCAATATCGTATGTATCAGTTCCCGAACACATCGTAAAAAGAAATCCACCGTTTGAAACATAATTCTGTATTTGCTTAACGACATCAAGCTTTAGATGTGAGACCTTATTATAGCCAAGCTTCAAAGCCATCTCTTCGCTTAATTTCTGCTGAGCTATATACCAGTCTGAATATCTAAACGCAGTATAGAACTTTCCATATTGCCCGGTAAAATCTTCGTGGTGCAAATGAAGCCAGTCGTAACCCTTTAGCTTTCCCTCTAATACTTCTTCATCCCAGAGCTTTTCGTAAGGAATCTCAGCATACTCGAGTGCAAGCGTTACCGCATCATCCCAGGGAAGTGCATTCGGGGGAACGTAAACAGCTATCTTAGCAACTTTCTCCAACCTGATTACATCAGTGTTACTATTTTCATCCTTTACATCTGCATATACCTGAGCAGTCTGCGTTCCGTCGATTAGCTCATAAGAAACTCCTTTTTGTTTGCATTCGTCCTCAAGCTCGGACGAGTAACCAAACATAAAAGCTCCCCCGCGGTAATTCAACAACCAATCAAGCTCCCTGCCGTTAAGTAAATGCCTGTATGCAATTCCGTAAGCTTTTAAATGATCCGTTTGCGAGAGTTCCATCGGGATAAGCAACTTCACCTGTGCAGAAGAAACATTGCTGAGAGAGAGGATGAAACAAATAAAAAGAATTAATTTTGATGTATATTTATTCACATTATCAATTTAAATTTATTATAAGGTTTATTCAATAGAGATTTTATAATTATTAACGACTTTTTGTGCTTCTTAGTGCCTTAGTGTTTTTGTGGCATATTGTTTTTCGCCACTAAGACACCAAAACACTAAATGACACGAAAATATTTATAGAATTACTTAAGTTAAAAATATTCATTATTGAAAATTTATCTATGATTGTTTTAGCTTTCGAAACTTCCTGCGACGAAACATCTGTCGCCGTATTAGAAAACGGAAAAGTACTATCTAACATAATCGCATCACAGTTATTCCACTCAGAATTTGGCGGTGTTGTTCCCGAAATCGCATCGAGAGAACATCTAAAGAAAATTGTTGAAATTACAGAAGAAGCATTAAGCAGGTCAAAAAAAAATCTGAACGAAATTAACCTAATTGCTGCAACTTCTGAGCCTGGTTTGATTGGTGCTCTCCTAATCGGATTGAACTTTGCAAAATCTATAGCAGCCACCCTGAACATTCCTTTCGTTACGGTAAATCATATACAGGCACACATATATTCTACATTCCTTAATCAAAAAAGACCTGAATTCCCTTTCATCTCATTGATAGTCTCGGGTGGACACACTTTATTGATATTAGTAAACAATTACTTCGAACATAAAATTCTCGGAACTACTGTCGACGATGCAGCTGGCGAAGCATTCGATAAGGTTGCTAAATTATTGAAGCTCGGATATCCGGGCGGACCAATAATTGATAAGCTTGCTAAACAAGGCAATCCTGATTATCATAAATTCCCTTTGGCAAACGTGAAAAACTATCCTCTTAACTTTTCCTTCTCCGGGATAAAAACATCCGTCCTTTACTTTTTAAGAGATATAGATTTTGAAAACAAACGAAGCGATAAACTCGTGAACGACATTTGTGCTTCTTTCCAATACGCAGCCGTTGAATCGCTTTACAGAAAGACCTTGAAAGCTATACAAAAATATGGTATAAAAAATATATCTATATCGGGCGGCGTCTCGGCAAACTCTTGCCTGCAAAAGAAATTTCTTTCATTAAACAAAGAAGGCTACAAAGTCTTCATTCCGGATTTAGAATATTCCACAGATAACGCCGCTATGATTGGTCTTGTCGGAATGCTCAAGTATAAATTATCAAAAAGAAAGAAATATTACTCTCGCGAATCCTTCAACGAAAAAGCAAAGCCAAGATTGAATTACGAGAACTTCTGACATTTGATAAACCACAGACCTGCCTGGCACAGACAGGTTCACAGTTTAGATCTATTTTATTTTTTAAAGCAAAATACAAATTCAACGACGTAATTTAATTTCAACATTGTTTTAATTTTGATATTTAAACATATTTAAACAAACAAAGATAAAAACATGACACATCTTCTTAAAAAAGCATTTGAAAGGGCATCCAAATTATCGGACGAGGAACAAAATGAACTTGCAAAATGGTTGATTTCTGAACTTGAAGCCGAAAGAAAATGGGATAAATCATACTCGAAGTCTGAAGACATTTTGGATAAACTTGCTGATGAAGCACTAAACGAGTATACTGCTGGCAAAACAAAACCAATGGATGCCAATCTTATATGATTTCACATACCACAGAAAGATTTCGCAAATTGCATTCGAACCTGCCTAAAGAAATTTAGAAATTAGCTGAGAAATCTTTTTCTCATTTCAGTAAAGAACCCCATCATCACGGATTAAATTTTAAAAAAGTACATTCAAAAAAACCGATATATGCAGTTCGAATAACGAGAAATTATCTTGCACTTGGAATATTAAAAGGCTTTAATTTGGTAAAAAGGGGAGCAAATTACTTAATCAGAATCATTTTTTTGGTATCCACAACCTTCCCATCCACTGTAAGACTGTAGAAATACACTCCACTCGGATATTCTTTAGAATCCCCCGTAGGGGCAGGCCAACTCACATTATAACTTCCTATTTTAAGATTTTCATTTACAAGTATAGCAACTTCTCTCCCAAGAATGTCATAGACAATTATTTTCGCAAGGGATGATTTCGGTATATCGAATCTTATTACTGTAATGGGATTAAAAGGATTAGGAAAGTTTTGATAAAGCTTAAATCTAACCGGTAAGATATTCTGATTATTATTTATACCAACGGTTTGGAAAAATAAATTTGAATCTGCTCTTACCACGTAGAAATCTTCGATTGCGCCCATAGGATCAATTTGTCCAATACCTGCAAACATAATATACCCGTTTGATATCGGTAAAACTGAGTGGCAGAACCTGTACCTGAATTTACCTATACTTTGTTTAATTGATATTATCTCAGTGGTTTTTAATATATTTCCAGAGGAATCAATTATTCGAAAAGTACAATATTGTGTATCTCTTTGTGGTTGAGTGCCTGTCACGAAAACAAATTTGTTATCATTAATTATATTTACTGCCCCATCGAAGAAATCTCCTCTATTGCTGATGAGCGTTTCCTTATAACTACTGAAAACACCTTCTTCATTCATTTTAAAAGTAAAAATATATGATGGTCCATATAGAGTCTCGGAAAATATACCCATCAATAAATAACCATTAGAAAACAATCCCTTTATCACTTGTGGTATATTATAATTAGGGGGTTTTACTTTTTTCCAAATTAATTTTCCATTATCATCAAATTTAGCTACACCTCTTTCATAAGGATTACTTAAAATATCATAGATAACAAGATATTCATCCGAGTGACTAATAGTTAAGCTAATGAAATTTGAAAAACCATAATCTAAAATATGTTTATGCCAAACATGATTTCCTAAGGAATCTGTTTTCATAATAAAATCCAAACCATTTACTATATATCCACCATCTGAAGTATTTTGAACCTTGAGTCCATCGTATGTTATTCCAAAAGAAGAATATTCTTTATTCCATACAACGTCTCCGTTTATATCAATTTTTGTAAGAAATGCAGTGTTTGCATTACCTGCTAAACCAGTAATAACAGAACTCCCATTGTCTGAAGAACAACAACCTTTACCACGGCTCATTGTTGTATTGGGAGGATGATATTTTTTTATCCATAGTGTATCCCCGTAGCCGTTAATTTTTACAACTTCTATTACATTATTAGGATTTCCTGGCATACCCTCTGAAGTTCCTACTACCACAAAATTACCGTCTGTTGTCTGGCAAATGTCATTTGCCCATTCATCTTTATATAATCTCCCTGGGATAAATTTTTCCCAGGTTACGTTCTGTGCAATAACGTTAGTGGATATAATAAAGAATAATAATATTGTTATTTTCTTTAGCATAAAGGATACTTAGTCTTTCCTCTTCTTCCGTTTTCTCCTGTAATGATTACCCGAAATGTAAACAAGTACAGCAACCACAAGATGAATCCAGAACCACGGACTTGATGTGCCGAGGTTATCGACTATGTAAATCAACACCAGCACCCTCGGAATAAATACCGTCAGCAGTATATCTCCCACAAAAGGAACGCTGTTATAAGGAATCGAACCGGTGAAATAAAATATGATTAATGTAATTCTTGGTATGAAAAGGGATAGAACTAAAAATAGTGAATCCATAATGATTCGTCTTTAGTTTTGAAATATATCAAATGTAATTATAAATTTTTGAAACTTCAGTTCCTTTTTTAAATCCGATAAATCAATTTTTGACTTAACAAAGTAATATCCAATTCATATCCTTATGGAGAAAAGCAATTTTATACAAATACGAAATTTGATAAAAGATTATATTAAAAAATGATTTCAAAGAATAGTAAATAATATATAAAGCTTAGCGTCTTAATTTCTTTGCGACTTTGCGTGAGATAGTTTCTTTTAACAAGATGTAAATACTTAATGAAAATATTCCACGCCAAGACGCTAAGTAGCAAAGACGCTAAATTAAAAGAAAATTTATATGACTGAAAATGAGATATCAAAAATAATTGTAAACATCTGCTATAAGATTCACACAGAACTTGGACCAGGATTATTTGAATCTGTTTATGAAGAGATTTTGTATCATGAATTGAACAAAGCGGGTTTAGATGTAAAAAGGCAAAGTCCTATTGCGGTTACATGGGATGACTTAAAAATGGATCATGGCTTTAGAGCAGATTTAATAGTAGAAAACAAAGTTATAATAGAGGTAAAATCTATTGAAGCAATTGCACCAGTTCATCAGAAACAATTATTGACTTATTTAAAATTGACTGATATAAAACTCGGTTTGTTAGTGAATTTTAATGTAGCTTTAATAAAAAACGGTATTCAGAGAATAGTAAATAATTTATAATACTTAGCGTCTTAATTTCTTTGCGACTTTGCGTGAAGTTGTTTCTTTTAACAAGATGTAAAATACTTAATGAAAATATTCCACGCCAAGACGCAAAGTAGCAAAGACGAAATATGAAAGAAGCCCGTTTCTATAATAAGTTGGAAGATAACAAAGTCCAGTGTACACTTTGTTCACACGAATGCATTATCAGCACCGCTAAAAGAGGTACTTGTGGTGTACGTGAAAACAATGATGGAATTCTTTACGCACTCAATTACGGTAAATTAGCTGCGCAGCACATCGACCCGATTGAAAAGAAACCTCTCTTTCATTTTTATCCCGGCTCTAAGTCTTATTCTATATCCACTGTTGGTTGTAATTTCAGATGTGTTTTCTGCCAGAACCACGATATTTCCCAAATGCCTGCCTTAACAAACCGAATAATAGGAAAGTATGTTTCTCCTGAAGATGTAGTTGAACAAGCTTTGAAATACGATTGCAAAAGTATTTCTTACACTTATACCGAACCCACTATTTATTTTGAATATGCTTTAGATGTTGCTAAGATTGCACACCAGCATAATATAAAAAACGTATTCGTTACTAATGGTTACTTCTCACTCGAAGCTCTACGGGAAATTGTTCCTTATCTCGATGCTGCTAACATCGATCTGAAATCTTTTTCAGAAGACTTTTATAAAAAACTATGTGGTGCGAAATTAAGTCCGGTACTGGATACTATTAAGCTGTTAAAAGAATGCGGTATATGGATCGAGGTTACGACATTAATAATTCCTTCGAAGAATGATTCTGACGAAGAGCTGCATTCCATAGCAGAATATATTGCACGCATTGATGAAGATATTCCCTGGCACATTAGTGCTTTCTATCCGACTTACAAACTGTTAAACGTTCCACCAACTTCCCCCAAAACGCTTTTACACGCTTACGATATCGGAATTAATACCGGGCTACATTATGTTTATACTGGAAATATTTATAATAAAGACACTGAGACTACTTTTTGCAACAAATGTAAAAAGCCTTTGATAGAGAGACACTTTTATGATGTCGTCAACAAGCTTGATGTTAATGCTTACTGCCCTTACTGTGGAAATTCAGTAGCCGGGGTCGGACTTATTCCGCCTGAATTGTTACATTGAATAGACAAAGTATTTTGAATATTTTTTAGAAATTTGCCACTAAGGCACAAAGACACCAAGTTATTATTTTTATGCTTAACATTATCTCAAATGCTTAAGCCAGGTTTTAACCTTTTTTCAGATTCTTTTTGTATTAAGTTTTCATCAAAATTTTTTAATCTTATTTAGTTTTTTTCTTTGTGTTTTAGTGACTTTGTGGCAACATATAGAAAGCATTATTTTTAAAAAACTACTTTAAAATCTTTTAATCGAATACTATGGATTTCAACTTAACAGAAGACCAAAAATTAATCAGAAATACCGTCAGAGATTTTGCAGAACGTGTTATTAAACCAGTAGCAAAAGAGTTAGATGAAAAAGAAGAATTTTCGTTAGAGACAACTAAGCAAATCGGAGAACTTGGTTTGTTCGGGATTTATTTACCTGAAAAATACGGAGGTCAAAATCTTGACACAACATGTTATATTATTGCAGTTGAAGAACTGGCAAGGGTAGATGGTTCGCACGC
>JADHVP010000063.1 GCA_016783945.1 Ignavibacteria bacterium | reverse complement strand
ACGAAAAGGTGCTGAGAAATAATCCGGAGTATAAAGGTTTAACGGATGAACAATTAATCTTTAAGTTTCAGGAAGAAGACATAGAGGCTTTTAACGAGATTGTTTTCAGATATAAAGATAAATTAGTAAACTTTCTTTTCAGATATACCGGAAACAGAGATGATTCCGAAGACCTTGCTCAAGACACCTTTTTAAAGTTGTATCGTTCTAAACATTTATATAGAGAGATTGCTAAATTTTCAACCTGGTTTTACACTATAGCAATTAATATTGCTAAAACTAATCTTCGAAAAAAAAGCAGGAAGAAAGCAATTTCACTAAGCAGTTTCGATACGGAAAACGAAAAGGATTTTGAACTAACGGCAAATGTACTCGGACCTGATGAAAGTGCAAATGCGAGTACAGAAAGTTATTATATTCAGAAAGCGATTGACTCTCTCGATGAAAACTTCAGGGAAGTAATCGTTTTAAGAGATATTCAGGATTTTGAATATGAAGAGATAGCACAAATAACAGGTCTTCCTTTGGGAACTGTAAAATCGAGGATAAACCGGGGAAGAGAAAAGTTAAAAGTAATGTTAAGCGAGATTTATAAACCAAAAGAATAAATAAGAACAATTTCTAAAATTTAGTTTTGCACGAAGAAGAAAAACATATTGAAATAAGAGAGAAGTTAAAAAATCTCCCAAAAATCAAGGCGAGTGAGAGCTTTCTCAATTCTCTTCAAAGGAAAATAAACTTACTTGAAGCTGAAAAGAGCAGTAAAAGTATTCACAAAAAACACATAGAAAAAATTGAAGGAGGATTTTTCGGAAGGATTCTTGGAAGCCAAAAGAATCCATGGCTCATTCCTGCAATTGGATTTACTGTTGTGTTGTTTTTTGTTTTCACAGTCGTTTATATAAATGTTAAACAGAATAATCTTAATATAACCGGAGAGCAAACAAAAGAAGAAAAACAATTAGCTTCGGATGAATCCAAAACACCAACTCCTGAAAGTAAGAAAGAAAGCACAGATGCCGAAAAAGAAATATTACCCGGCAAAGAGATTACAGAAGACTTTTCAGTAAAAGGAGGATACGATGATAACTCTCCATCAGTAACAAAGCGAGGTCTTACTGAGCGTGATGGGTATCGAGAGGAACTTCCTAAAAGTGTTGATGAAAAACTTAAGTACGGAGTTGTATTAGATAAGGTGGAACAAAAATTTGCAGAACCGGATAAGGATGAAGAGGAAACTACCGGCAATGAATCTGAAACATTAAAGACGGAAACTCAAAGAGTTGAAAAAAAGGTTAGTAAATTTGAGCCGGAAAAAGAAGATAAAAACGTAGTTAGTGAAGAAAAAGTTGATGATAAAAGGAAGGGTAAAAAAGATGAAAAAGAAATAGAGCAATCTGTCAAAGGTCTGAACGAAATTGACAAATCGGACCTTGAAAGAATACAAGAAGAAATCGAGAACAAATAATATTTAATATACCTGCCTCAAAAAACTTTACCATAAAGTTCGTATTGTATTTATCACTTTAAGACTTATAATTATACTCTAATACGTATATCTTAAATCAAAATAACATTTGAGATATATAAAAACTAATTTCCAATGTATATCGCCAAAATAATTATCACATTACGAAGTTCTATATTAGACCCGCAAGGTAAAACGGTAGAGCATTCCTTAAAATCACTTGGTTATGATAAAATTGAGGGTACAAGAATGGGAAAGTATATTGAATTGAAAATTAACGCTGATTCGAAGTCAGAAGCTGAAAGCATTGCAGATAAAGCTTGCGAAAAACTTCTTGCAAATCCTGTTATGGAAGATTACGAGTTTGAAATTTCAAAAGATGGAGAGAATTAATGAGTAGTGCACGTGCCGGCATAGTGGTTTTTCCCGGATCGAATTGTGACCACGATGCTTTTTATGTTTTCAAAAATATATTAAATGTCGACACAAAATTCCTCTGGCATAAAGAGGGCAGTATTGAAGATAGAAACATCGTTGTTTTACCCGGCGGTTTTTCTTATGGTGATTACCTGAGATGTGGTGCAATCTCCAGATTCTCAAACATTATGGATGATATTGTTAAGTTTGCTAATAAAGGTGGTATTGTAATAGGAATTTGTAACGGATTCCAGGTTTTGTGTGAAATTGGTTTATTACCGGGTGTTCTTTTAAAAAACAAGAATTTGAAATTTATTTGCGATACAGTTTCATTGAAAGTAGAAAATAATAAAAGTATTTTTACAGGCGAATATAAAATTAAGGAAGACATAAGTATTCCAATTGCTCACGGAGAAGGAAATTATTTTTGTGATGATGAAACGTTAGCGGATTTATTAAGCAATAACCAGATTATGTTTCGTTATAATAATAATCCTAATGGTTCAATTTATGACATTGCAGGAATACAGAATTTGGGAAGGAATGTACTTGGTATGATGCCGCACCCTGAGCGAGCTTCGGATAAAAGATTAGGGAATGTTGATGGTTTAAGATTATTGAAAGGTGTTACAGAAAGTGTTTTGTAAGCCTCAACTTGAAATTTAAAAACACAATTTAGAATATTAAAAATATTTAGGAGAATTCAAAATGTTCGGTTTAGGAACCCCAGAAATAATACTTATAGCGATAGTTATACTGGTATTATTTGGTGCAAAGAAAATTCCGGAATTAATGCAAGGGCTTGGCAAAGGCGTGAAAGAGTTTAAAAAAGCCTCGAGTGAAATAAAGAATGATCTTGATACCAACAACGAAGATAAAGAGAAAAAATCATCTTCGTAGGTTAGTTATTTTTTATCGTATAAGAAGAAAGCTATTTGATAAGAATTTAATTTATCAAATAGCTTTATATTTTTTGGTATCGTTTGTATATAATTATTAAAAGACTATTTCCTTATCTTTTTTAGCAGAGTCATAAATTGCTTCGGCAATCTCCATAACGCTCAGAGCTTTTTTACCGGTAGAAATCATTTTGTGAACTCCCCTTAATGCACCGATGAAATGTTTGAACTCATATTCATAACTTTGTTTGATTATATTTTTTGGAGTCTTAATGTTTTTGGGAGTGATATCAAATATATCGTCTTCAATTTTTTTGAAGATTCTTAAAGGATTAACCATAGAACTTCCGTTTCTTCCAAATACATTACAGTAATAAAGCTCATTCTCTCCAATAAAATTCCAGCTTACTTCAATTGTCATCGATGAACCATTCTTAAACTTAATTAAAGAGAAGTTTGAATCCTCAACAGATTTTGTGTTATGATAATAATTAATTGCGGTTACACTTTTTACTTCAGGAAAATCAAGCATCCATAAACCAAGGTCAAGCATTGCAATACCGTTATCGAAAAAAACACCGCCACCGGCTTTTTCCATTTCCATAAACCATCTCTGGCTTGAGCTCTGAGCTTTAAGCCAGCCTGTTTTTACATAAAACACCTCCCCGATTTCTTTACCTTTGACAAAACTTCTTTGCAACATAGCGTCATTACGAAACCTGTTATTCATTCCAACCATCAATTTTCTGTTGCACTTCTCTGCTGTATCAACTATATCCCGGGCTTCAGATAAGTTTCTCGCAATGGGTTTTTCGACGAAGATATCTTTTCCAGCTTCGAGACATTTTTTCGAAATAATTCTGTGAACATCTGTGGGAACAGCAATTATTACAGCTTCAATTTCGGGAGATCCATCGAGCATTTCATCCACATCTTTATAACACGCTTTAATATTGTGTTTTGTTGATAAACTTTTCGCCTTAGATAATTCTTTGTCACAAACAGCTACTATTTCTACTTCGTCAAGTTGTTTCAAAGCAGGTAAATGCATAATTTGTGCGATACTTCCTAGTCCGATAACTGCTACTTTTGTTTTCTCCATTTATAATTGTTTGAATGGTTTATTATGGTAAGTTTCGAAATGAAATAAATATGTCAAGACACCCGAATCACATACAATAATTACTTACCGCTGCTTTCTTCCGAACCTGACGGGGTTGGGTAACATCATATTGTTCGGGGCTTGACATAATAAAATTTTATAGATAAAGAACAATACGTATTCTGTTTATTGTACTCAAACAAAAAAAATATATTTATTGTTTTTTGTTAACAAATATAATTAAGATGATTTAAACATTAAATACAATCCGAATATTCCCAGTATAATATTCACCATCCACATCCCCAGGAAAGGACTTAATAAACCCCTGTCAGCTAATTTTTCTCCCCCGATTAGCGATGCCCAGTATATCAAAAAGAATAACAATGAAAATCCGGCGGCAATTCCAAAGCCACCCTTTTTAACTTTGTATCCTAAAGGTGCACCAATCAAAGCAAAAACCAGGCAGGCAAACGGTATGGAGTATTTCTTGTAAATCTCCACATCGTATTTATCGATTTCGTTTTCGATCTGAGTGTTAAAAACTATTTGATCTTTAGGAAGATTTCTTTTATTCATAATGTTTGTGTAAACAACGTAAACACTATCAAACACACTACGTTGTTTATTAGGAGTTGATTCATCATTTATTTCTTCCTGTTCTTCTTTTGTTTTTTTAATAGTATCAGGTTGTATGATTACTTTTGCATATACAGTGTCTTTAAATTTAATTTGACTAACTATATTTACATCGGTTATTATTTTGTCGATGAGATCGTTTCGTAATTTATTCTTGTTAGCATTTAAACTATCGACTATTTCATTCATTTCGTAGGCTGACATTTCCCTGTCACCCCTGATGAAAGCATTGTCTTTTGATCTTTGAAATCCAAATCCCTGGGCGTCGAGTGTTATCCTGTGATTTTTAAATTCTATTCGCCTGTACTTCATTGCATTATCCAAAATATTTAGCTGGTGGATTTCTCCGTTTTGCAGGTTCATTATTATATTATTGAAATCACTTGTGAATCCAATATCACCTTTCTCAGCAGTAATCATAGTTCTGTACGTAGGGCTGGAGTAATCATAAACGAAGATCCCTTCAATATCATTGCTGTTTTCGTATGTTTTCTTGACTAAAATCTTTGCGTTTCCAAGGTCGTCGGAAAACTTACCGGCTTCGAGAATGAAAGTTGGTTTTGTTCGTGAAATATCACCAAGAAGTAATCTTGCCTGGTGATTTGCTTCCGGGAGTACATCATTGTTAAACCTTACCATTAAATATGATAATATCACAGCCATTATTAAAACAGGGATCATTAATCTTGTTAGACTGATTCCGCTGGTTTTCATAATTGTAATTTCATTGTTGGAGGACAATGAACCAAACGCCATAAGTGTAGCAACGAGTACTGCCATAGGAACAGCGAGAGTTACCATCCACGCAAGATTCAGAGCAATCAATTGAGTTATTACCCACATGCTCAATCCCTTTCCAACAAGCTGGTGAATAGATTTTATAAGAAATTGGAAAAGAAATAAAAAAATAACCGTTGATAACGAAAACAGAAAAGGACCTACATGCGCTTTCAATATGTAACGGTAAATTATCATAGATGTAAATGTGAAGCTCGATTCACTAAATCATTTTTATAAATTAATTTACATAAAATATAAAAATTAAAGTATAGATATATGAGTGATAACTATAACATCACTTATTCTTTTATATTACTATACAAAAAAAGGAGATGTAATGTTGCATCTCCTTTTATACGATTTGATGTATCTAACAAAAATGTTAGCATTTCTTACATCCCATACTTATCGATTATTTCCTGTTTGGTTCTGTTAAGGATATCATATTTCTTACCAACTTTTGTGAAAGCATCGAGGGCTTTCTCTAAATGATGCATTTCGTGAGCAGCGGATAACTGTGTCCTTATTCTTGCCTGACCTTTCGGAACCACAGGGAAGAAAAATCCAATCGCATAGATGCCTTCTGTATAAAGGTCTTTTGCAAAATCCTGTGAGAGCTTGGCATTGAAAAGCATTACCGGTACAATCGGTGTTTCTCCTTCTTTGATTATCAATCCCGCTTCTGTCAGACCTTTTCTCCAGAATTCTGTGTTCTTCTCAAGCTTGTCTCTCCTTTCTGTTGTTTTAGAGACGAGGTTTAAAACTTCTAAAGCTCCTTCTACGATAACAGGTGCAACTGTATTCGAAAAGAGATACGGTCTTGCTTTCTGCCTGCACATTTCAACAATTTCTTTCCTGCCCGAAACACATCCACCGGACGCGCCGCCTAATGCTTTTCCTAGAGTAGTCGTTATAATATCAATTTTTCCTAATACGTTGAAGTGTTCATGTGTACCTCTCCCGGTTTTACCGATAAAACCGCTTGCATGAGAATCATCCAGGAATACCATAGAGTTATATTTTTCTGCAAGTTCAACAATTTTATCAAGCTTTGCTAAGTCTCCATCCATAGAGAATGAGCCATCAGTAATTATGACCCTTAACCGCTTATCCTTGTGGAGTTCCAATTTCTTCTCAAGGTGTCCCATATCGGAATGTTTATACGTATCTCTTTGAGCACTGCATAACCTCATACCATCGACAATAGAAGCATGAACCAACCTATCTGCTATCATCACATCCTCTTCCGATAAGAGAGCCTCGAAGACTCCTGCGTTAGCATCCATACAGGACGGGAAGAGTATTGTATCTTCCGTTCCGAGAAATTCGGTGAGCTTTTCTTCTAAGGTTTTATGAATATCCTGTGTACCGCAAATAAATCTCACAGAAGACATTCCGTAGCCTCTGTGATCGAGTCCTTTGTGTGCAGCTTTGATTACATCCGGGTGCGACGACAGCCCAAGATAATTATTTGCACACATGTTTATTACTCTCTTTTGCTCTGAACCGATAGGGAATTCTACTTCGATTTCGGAATCCTGCGGGGCACAAATAGCCCTTTCCTCTTTGAAAATTCCCGTTTCCCTGATATTGTCAAGCTCAGCTGTAAATATGTTTCTGACATCTTCACTATACGACATATCATCCCTCCTGTCCCACGTTAAATTCTTTTAGAAGCTCTACAATTTTGTTTACACTGTCAAAGGCTTCCGGTGTAGCTTTCGAATCAGGAATCTGGACATTGTAAGTGTTTTCTAAAAAAACTTTTAATGAAACCATTGAAAACGAATCGACAATACCGCCCGTTATCAACGGTGTATCGTAAGTTATTTCCATGTCATCGTCTTCTTCAAGGTATTCCTCTTTTACATAATCTAAGATTGCATCTTTTATGTCTGCCATTTTTTTACTCCTTTATATTATTTTTTATAAATCATTTTCTAAAGTTGAAATATCGCCGATTTCTTCACCCCATTCCTTAGCTCTTAAAACACGTCTCATTATCTTGCCGCTTCTTGTTTTGGGGAGCGAATCGACAAACTCTATTTCCTGCGGCATAGCAAGTGCCGACAATTTTTTGCGGACAAAGTTCATTATTTCCAGTTCGAGCATTTTTGACGGTTCATATCCGGGATTCAATGCAATGAATGCCTTTACTACTTCCATGTTGACAGGGTCGGGTTTACCTACCACAGCGGATTCTGCAATGGCATTGTGTTCGAGCAATGCGGATTCGATTTCGAACGGACCCACAAGGTGTCCAGCTGTATTTATTACGTCGTCGTCACGACCGACGAACCAGTAGTAACCGTCTTCGTCTATGCTTGACCTGTCTCCGCTTAGATACCACCCGTTCACGAATTTGCTATCGTATGCCTTTTTATTATTCCAGTATGTTCTCATCATTGCGGGCCAACCGGGTTTCAGTGCAATCATTCCGACTGTACCCTGTTTGTCCAATGGTTCGTAAGTTTTTAAATCTACGATGGTTGCAGTCATACCGGGGAATGGTTTTCCCATAGAGCCGGGTTTAATTTTCATCCCGGGATAATTGTTTATTACCATGCTTCCCGTTTCTGTCTGCCAGTAAGTATCGTGAAAAGGTAAACCGAATGCTTCTTCCGACCAGATTACGGCTTCTGCGTTGAGCGGTTCGCCAACACTGCAAAGGTGTCTCAGTGAAGATAAGTCATGTTTCTTTACTGTCTCCGTTCCGTCCTTCATTAGTGCCCTGATTGCTGTGGGAGCAGAATACCAAACGGTAATTTTATGCTTTTCAATAAATTTATACCAGTTTTCTGCGGTGAATCCCGAATCGGAAACGCATTGTGTTACACCGTTTGCCCACGGACCGATGATGCCGTAAGATGTGCCCGTTACCCATCCCGGGTCTGCCGTGCACCAGTATATATCATCGTCTTTTAAATCGAGGACGTACTTCGTTGTTATGTACTGGGATATAAGCGAATAATGAACGTGCTGTGCCCCTTTGGGTTTTCCCGTAGTACCGGATGTGTAATGAAGTATAGAGGGTGTTTCTGCTTTCGAAGGGTATACGTCAAAGTTTTCTACCTTCTCTGCTTTTTCCATGTTAAAGGCAATCTCTCTTTCCCTGAGTGGTTTGCTGCCGTCATCGTCTACGATTATTATGTGTTTTAACGAAGGGAGGTCGTTAAGAATCTTTCTTACTTTAGCAACATGCTTTTTTTGCGTGAAGATTGCGGACGTTTGAGCATCGTCGAGCCTTGTTAAGAGAGACTCCCCGCCGAAGGCAGAAAAAAGAGGCTGCGCAATACCACCCATTTTTAATATACCCAGCACACCAAAATATAATTCGGGTACTTTATCCATGAATAAACATACCCTGTCGCCGGCATTTATTTTTAAATCCTGCAGGAACTTTGCGATTGTGTTTGTAAGAACACGCATGTCATCGAATGTATATCTCTTTACCTCCGCAGAATGCCCTTCCCATATAAGGGCTGTCTTATCCGCTTTTCCGAGTTTGCAAATCCTGTCCGTACAGTACTCACCTATGTTTATCGTATCTCCGTCTTTATAGTTTAATTCTTCTTTTGATAAGTCCCATGAAAACTCCTTTACTTCTTCTTCATAAGGTTTCATGTTAGGCAGTTTATCTGTCATGTGTTATACTCCGTTGATTTGAATAATTTACTGAAATGTAATGATTAACAATGTTACAAAAATAATTTAGAGGGGTTTAATATACAATGAGAAAGGGGAGAGGAATGGTATGTTTGTATGGGGTTATACTAATAAAAATAAATCTATCTTTTTAGAAAAGTTTCAGTCTTTTATCCGGTTTTGGATGAAATGTACCAACAATGACAAAAGGATTTGACGCTTTCCTCATATGGAATATATAAGTTGTTCCTAAGAAAAGGTAAAGGTCTTTTGTCTTGGCAAAATCATCAAAGTACTTTTTTCTAACATCTTTACATGCTTTTCCCTCGTTTCCTTTGTGATGTTTAAGTGTATTCCAGAATAATTGTCCAATCTCCCAATCTTCTATCATCATTTTACTTCTTCGATTGTTTTCATCTTCGAAAATATAGGAAAATTTGTAAGGAAGTTTTTTAACTACTTCAAATGGATTTTGTGAATTTGCAAATAGACCAATTTGTTCAGCCTTACTTTTTAGTCTTGCTAATTTTTCCTTATCCCATTCTCTGGAAGTTTTTTCGATTGTAAACTCTAATATATTTTTAGGTTTGAATACAGCGAGTGAAGTAAATATATCATTATTTTTCGCTTCACTGATTAACTGGTTTAAATCTGTATATACCTCATTCAAAACAATGTCTTTCCTGCTGCTCCAGTATCCACCATCTGTTCCGATTATTTCACCCAATTTAATTTTATTGTAGTCTTTTGGTTTGTAACTTTCCGGGCGGCGGTCAGAAAAATTCTTTATTAAATCAATTTCGATCCATTGATACTTTTTAAATCTTTTATCATAGTCCATCTTTCTGAATGGTACAGGATAAATTCTAATCCATTTTCCGTCTTCTTTAAATCCAGCAGTACAGACTAACTCATCATACTTTTCTGCGAGTGTTGGATAAGCCTTTACCGTTATTAACACTTTTGTTCGTGCCATAGTCAGATATGCTTAACCTGATATTTCCAGTTGTGAAATGTTTTTAAGGAATTTGCTAAATGTGTCCTATGGCACCGTGATGTGTCGGATTCAAAACATGTTAAGGCAATTCTTTTTTTCATTCTTAATAATTCTAAAAGCTGTAATTGTGATTCCCTGGTTTTTGTTAGAGTGTTTTCTTTATAATCTTCAAATAGCAAATCGTAGTCAGATTGGTCAATTAAAGACTGTCTTTTATTAGAGTTTATTCCAAGTTCGGGGAAATGTAAATAGGCTATGTTTAATTGTTCACAATAATAACTAAGTTGTTTTTTTGAAAATCCATACTTCATGCTTACCGGGTTTTTTCTTACATCGCATAATACTTTTATATCATTCCTGATTAATCTATTCAAATATTCTTCTATTGAAATTCCTTCATAGCCAATTGTGTATAAAATTACATTGTTTGAATTTGGTTTTTCATTTATGACCTCTCTGTATTCTTTATTGTTGAGTAAGGATTCTGCTTTCAGACTGTTAATAGCAAAGTACGGGTAATTTGTATATACGAATTTCATCAATTTATTTAGTGACATATTCCCGTAGTCATTTTTTATTCTTAACAGGATCTGTTTATCTTGCTTTTTCAATTTATTAGTATAATCATATTTATCAATTTTTAACCAGTGTTTTGATTCATCTTCAACCTGTTTATATTTTGTCATTGTTAATAAATCGGCATTTGCTCTAAAGGAATAGCAACCAAATTTATAAGGTATGAAATGAAAGTCCGGTTTTTCCTGTAAGTTTGAAAAAAGAAAAAGAAGCTTTTGGAGTTTGAGTTTCTCCATTCGGTTATCGAAGATTTGAAGCAGGGATAATAAGATGTTCCTTCTATAAAACATAACCTTTATGTTTTATACACAAGATATGAACAACGGATTTTAATTGATATACAGATTTTGAGACAAAAATTAAATAGCGTTCAATCTGCATTCGATAGTGAAACGTTTGAACGAGATAAAAATAATTTAGAGGGGTTTAATATACAATGAGAAAGAGGAGGAAGAAATCATTACAATGCCACAAAGACACCAAAGCACAAAGAAGATGAATGAGATACGCTTCATGCAATATTCATTTCAACATTTTAAGAATATGTTTTGCCAGGTACTCGTTTATTTCTTTGTGTCGGGGAATAGGTTGGGATATTTTTGTTTTCGGGTTTTGGTACCAATCGTGTTTTCAACCGTGTCGTATAAGAATACATTCAGATTTAGTAAGCTCTTTGATTAAATCTCTTCTTTTCACGATGCTACATCCAATTCTGCTACCTTACGAACGCAAGGAATTTCTCCACTGCTTAGATCATTATAAATGTCTCTAAGATTCTCTTCTAATTCTTCAACTGTTTCAGCTTGAGTTAAATAATCAGGATATTCTTGTAAATAACCCAACCACATGTTATCGTCTTTCCAGTATGTATATTTTATTGTATGCAAATCTTAATTATTATTTAAAAGTTTTATTTTTATCAAAGTAATGAAAACAAGAAACAAATTCAATTTTATCTGATGTGTCAGATCTGCCTGTTGCAGACACCTGTCTACCACCAGGTAGAGGTGAAGAACATCAAACACAACATTGATTCATTTGTTTTTATCTTTATAACTATATTCGAGCCATGCTATGGCAGACTTTTCATTGGTGAAGAGTTTTACATTATACCCTGCGTTCAGAAATGCCGTCTCAATGAAATCATGAGACTTATCACCCTGCTTAATTAACAAGGCTGACATTGAAGCTCTTGGGAATCCAAAATCCATCATGCCTTCATATGCAAAATCGTAGTTCTTGATTACAGTTTGTATATTCTGGGATTCCCTGAGATCAAACAGGAATCTATTTGTTTTCTTTTCTCCCGCCAGGCGGGCGGCATCAGTTCCGCACCTGTGTCCAAGTTCACTGGTCATCGGCTGCATAACTTTAATTATTACATAGTTGCCGCTTTCCGATAATGATATTTTGTAATCCATAACTCCTCCATATTTGTTATAAATTAGAAAAAAAAATTATAGATACGAAAAGAAAGATTAGTACGGGAATTATTTTTATCAGGATAAGTACACATCTTTTTTCCGATTGATGATTTGATTAATATTAATATAAAATATCTTACAACTCTATACTAAATTTTATCCCCCACAGAGAACCCGTCAGCATTTTGTCTATAAATTATAAGATATTCCTAAATACCAGCCTAAATCTAATTCCTTAACTGTAAGATTATTTTGTAATGGTATATCAGGATATAAATTCTTTTCTTTAATTAGGGAAGATAACCTTTCTACAGAACCTAACATAACTCCTCCGCTAATTATAAAGCGATTCTTGTTTCCAAATATTAAGCTTCCTCCTCCTAAATAACTTACGCTCTGGTCAGGAATTATTCCGACACCAATGTTTAACCCTACATTAATTATTGATGAAAAGCGATAATATAAATGCATCATTGCCGATAAGCCTATTTTAATTTTACCCTCTTCATTTCTAAGTATTCTATAACCTCTTAAAGTATCATTTGCACTGAAAATGCTGTCTCCTGTTATTGCATATTTATGGTCAATTAAATTAGAGACAAACAAACCGGTACTAAAATCTATTTTGAAACCGCCCAGCACTTCCACAGGAACCTTAAAGCTCACTTCTTTGCTTCCGGAACCATACTTTTCTACATCTTCATTCTCGATAGGCGTAATAGTTATTTCATAGATAATCACATCTTTCTCTGCTGTTACAGGGGAAGCACTAAATGAGAAACTGCCCGGATTAATTTTCGTCAGGAGTTTTTTCATATCAAGAGGCAGATTTTTAAAGCCTGCTGCCTCTAATGTTTCATAAATATAATCTATATCTTCATCACTGTAATTCCTGTGTATAGAGTCGATTACTTCAATATTGTTTTTTATGTCTTTTAGAAAACCAGCATCCTCTTTTCCTGTTATCTCTTCCTTCGATTCAACAATCTCTTTAATTGATAAACCATCTATATGTACGAGGGCTAACAATTCTTCGTACGCCGACACATAATTCTCATAAACATTTACACTTTTCATGAAACTTGTATATGCTCCTGATTCTTTTTTTCCAGTTTCGCCTTTTACATCTTCTAATACAGATCTTAACACACTTTTCTCATCTTCTGTAATATTAAAATAGGTTTTAAATAAAACAGGAACTGTAGTATTGTAATCATAACCCTCCTGTTTTATTGAAACTTCATACAAAAAAGGATTAACGTCAATAACTTTAAATACTACTAACTCTCCATTCTCAGCATTGAGGTCTTTGTTTACAAGCTTATTATTTAAAAAATCATACTCAATAGTCTGTTGTGCCTGTACTGTGAAACAACAGAAAATCAGTAAAACAATTAAAGATAAGAAAAGAATGAGTAGAACAGGAATTAACTTTTTCATGATGAGTACACTTTCATTTCCGTTAAAAAATTTTATTTAATATTAATATAATATATTTTACAACTCTATACTAATTTTTTTACCTATAAGAGAACTGCATAAATCGAGGTTTTTTCTACAGGGGTTTAATATACAATGAGAAAGGGGAGGAGGAAATTATTGTGTCAGGTCTTTTCTCCTGGTAACGAAGCCCCGCTTCGTTACCTTCTTGAATACTTACACTGCGAAGCAGAATAGCCACAGGCAGGGCTTCGCAGTGAGTTGTTTAAAAATAGGAGATTCGGGGCGGAAGTTAAACAGAGATTGAATAATGTCCAATGGATTTAGGACATTATTTGTACAAATCAATTCCAACTATTTGCCCTGCTTTTTCCAGTATTATTTCGGGCTTATCCTGGTAGTTTTCAATAATACCGGATATCGTTATGGTTTCGTCAAGTAAATTAACCCAATTTGTGCTTAAATCAGATTGTATATCATCACAATCGCTCGCATAAATTACAATAGTTAATGGATTATCAGGATATTTATTTTCAAAATTTAAAAATATGTTTCCTGCACAACTTTCCTTTATTTCTTTAACTTTTCCTGTAACAGTTACATATTCACCCACATAATACTTTGCTTTATTAGATGAAATTTCCGTTTGCGAATAACTAATATTATAAGCTAATATTATTAGTATGCTGAAGATTAGAGTTTTCATTTTCTTAATTATTTTTATAAATATAGTTAATTAACTTCTATTATGACTAATTTATAGTTTTAATACTTTAATCAAAAGTAATAGAATTTATTAATCCTGTCAAGTCTAAAATAATATATTATAATTCGAAAATTACAATTACGTAATATCGA
This sequence comes from Ignavibacteria bacterium, assembly GCA_016783945.1. Lineage (GTDB taxonomy): Bacteria > Bacteroidota > Ignavibacteria > Tepidaquicellales > Tepidaquicellaceae > BS750m-G4. Next base: position 1,667 of record JADHVP010000063.1, on the reverse strand, counting down.
TAATTGACAATTTTGAATTTATTAAATATTGAAAAACTTTCTGTAGGAATTCCTTAGATTGGCTTTTTTCTTTCCCTAATTTCCCGCGGCCGTTTAGTTCATTGAGTAGAGAAACTTTGGTAGCTTACCTTTTTAACTTCAGGGTAGATCCTTCGTATAGTTTGAGTTCTCTTCCTTCCTCAAAAACAACCTCTCCGTTCACTCTTACTTCTCCAAGCTGGGGGTCATAAGTCACAATGGAGTTTTCCCCAAGCTCTGTTTTCAGATCTTTTCTGATGAAAAGTCCGGTGAATATGTTGTACAAGCATACTTCATGCGTTTCACCATTGAACTCAAGCCACACTATGGAGCGTGTACCTATGCTGACATTCATCCTTTCCTTGTTGAATGCAACTTCAACATTTCTTACAACAAGCTCGTTTTTAGAAAGCCTTAATACTTCGATTTGGTTTTCATAAGTTGGGACAACGAGAAGGGTCACTGCCTTCTCACCCACGAATAAAAATCCCTTGCCAGTCCTTCCTCCAAGGATAGCAAGTTGACCCTGATCAAGATCATATATTATTTGCTTATAACCTCCAAATCCTTTTTCGCTCCCAAAATACTCGCTTAACTCCGACGGGTTGAGTGTCTTTAGATAGTCGTCAGGTCCAAGCACAACTAGGCTGTTACCATCAATACTTACTCTATCATCACTAACCCTTGGGTGTTCATTCTTCTCAGGCGCGCCATCAAGATTGAAAGTCGTTCCTTTATTCAGGTATCTCATCTTGACATCCAGTTCATTCTTTGAGCCGTTATTGAACTGCATGCTATTTTCTCCTAATACTATATTAGCATCATTACCTGGTTTTTCTATTGGAAATAATATTGGGACATCGAAATGATACGGTAAAAGCCAAACATAGTGGGAGGATCCTCTTTGCACTACTAACGCATATCCTGTACCTGATTTTGCATTCGCAATATATGGCTTCAGCAGAGGATTAAGATTCCCTTCTTCATCAAGCAAAACGAACTGGAACCCCGGGTCCCCAAGCCTAACAGGTCTATAATTCATCTCAAAACCAAAAAGCGTGTTGTCAATCCCTGGTTCATCATTGTTAATGTAAAGTATCATGAGCTTGCCATACTTGTTTTCGTCCATACCAACTGACACAACAACAGTCGCATCAGAATTCTTAAAAATTCCCGGCATGGTATATTCATAGCTTCCAAATGTGGGATTGAATTCCTTTATCTTAAGATATTTATAAAGCTTAGTTGGGTCAAGCCGGTATATCTTATCATCAACACGGATGACAGTTGTTTTTGTTACTGTGCCGCACTTGGACGAGAGTGAGCTGTCGTTTGGCATAGCGACAACCTCTCCACTGCTAAACATAGATGAAGCATAAACTAAAAAAGTGATAATAATTATAACAGATGGCATTATATTACTTATGATTCCAACGTGTGATACCTGCTTTGCAGGTGAATCGCCGTTTATTATTTGATACTTAAAGGATTTCATAATCCTCACCCCTTTAAATTTTTCTGTAAACTTGACCAGTTATTTATTATTGTTAGTAACAAAAGATAAGCTATTTTTTATTATCATTCAATAAACTACAATTTATAAATCTTGTAGTACATTTGCATGAAATCTAATGGAGATTTATATAATA
>JADHVP010000062.1 GCA_016783945.1 Ignavibacteria bacterium | reverse complement strand
ATCTTGACCGCTAAAATCGGGTTTAATACTATGTGTTTGTGTTTGTGTTTTGTTGATTGCTTCCATAGGTTTTTATTATTTTGTTTTATTACAAATATAATAAACTTTTTGGAAGCTTGCTTTTTTAACATAAGGCCTGCGATTACATTTTAGGAAGAACCGGAAAAGAGGGGAGCGTTATTCCTTATTCTTTACATAGATTAGCTTGAACCGACCTTTTTGACTTTCCCTTAGATCGATTTCAAATTTATTTGTTGATTTAATAAGAGGTGTTAATTTCTGAAAGCCATAGTTTCTTGCGTCAAAGTTCGGCTGCTTTTTTTGTAAAAGACTTCCGACATCTCCTAAGAATGCCCAGCCGTCTTCATCTGCAAGGTCTGATATCGTTGATGAAATAAGACGTATGACTTTTGGTGTTATCTTTTCTATTTCTTCTTTTTTTGTACTGACTTTCGTGTCTTTAGAATCTGTTTCCTTTGTTTGTCTCTTTAGTATTTCTATATAAATAAATCTGTCGCAAGCTACGATGAATGGTTCAGGAGTCTTTTTTTCTCCTATTCCGATTACCTGCATACCGGCTTCTCTTAACCTGGTTGCCAACCGTGTAAAATCACTATCGCTCGAAACGATGCAAAACCCATCGACTTTTTCCGAATACAGTATATCCATTGCATCGATTATCATTGCAGAATCGGTTGCATTTTTGCCAATTGTATATCCATATTGCTGAATGGGCGTTATGGCATTTTCTAAAAGCATATTTTTCCATTTAGAGAGATGCGGTTTTGTCCAGTCTCCATATATTCTTTTAATAGTTGGTGTTCCATACTTTGCGATCTCCTCCATCATTTCTTTCATGTAAGCGGAAGGAATATTATCTCCATCGATTAATACTGCGAGCTTTGTATCTTCATTCATTTGTGTTAATTTTATTTTGTTCGGTTCAACTATTTGAATTTATCTCTTTCAACATCAAGATTAAAGTTAATTTGTAAATGTTTCCTTTGTTGGGATAATAAATATCGCCACTAAGACACTAAAGCACAAAGAAGCACTAAAACAAACCGTGTAATTTTGTGTCTCGGTGATTTTGAGGTAAAGCAAAAGATTAGGGATGAAAAAGCAATTGAATATTTAAATTATTTCTTCTCTATTTTGTTTATTGTGTTTATGACTGCTATAATAAATTAATAACAATAACAAACCAGCAGTAACCAAAGTAGCGGGAATAGTTCCTAAATCCAAACCTCCTTTATCTGTTGTCTTAGTGAGTAAATCTCCAAAGGTTGCCCCGAATGGGCGGGTGAATATAAAAGCAATCCAGAATAACAAAATTGTATTTATGCGGGTTGAATAATGCAGAATAACAACCAACGCTATAATTCCAGCAGTAACAAATGCACCGTTTAAAAAACTCAGTCCTAAATTATCGGTCAAAAAATCTCCAAAGGCAGTTCCAAGGCTGTTCGAAAATAAAACCGCCACCCAAAAAAATATTTCCTCTTTTCTTGTATAGATAGGATAAACAGTTAATTTTTTCTCCTGGTGATACCAAATGAAAAGTGTAATCATCAAAGCTGAAAACAACAGGATTGAGCCTTCAATATATCCAAGCTTTAAAGTTCTATCTATAAAATCTGAAATCTCAGTACCAACGGTTGTTGTTGCAATTATAACTAACCAAAAAGGAACAGGGTGGAATTTGCGTACTTTGAGTTGAATTAGAAGGACTATCAGGAAAAAACTCATAGTGAATGTAAGACTAATAGGATAGCCATAATCTAAGGTCATCGAAAAGAGGTCACCCATTGTTTCGCCCAATGTCGTGGCTAAGATTTTCATTATCCAAAATAATAATGTAATCTTTGCTACTTTGTTAAATTTTTCCATATTTTTATAATTATACTCCTGAGGTAAGTATATTTATCAGGGATAAGAATTTATTTGTTTATTGTAAGTTATAAGTTTTTTAGATGATTATCCATAATGTTATTCTAACATAAATAAATATCTAACGTTCCCGTACATATTGTACTTTGAAATGTATCTTTGATTTGGGAAGGAGTGGACAAATAAAAAAAAAGAGTCACCCTTACGAGTGACTCTGCCAATACAATGTTTAATTCAAACTTCTTCTTACTACAAATTGGGTATTATTTCTTAAATTTAAAATCCAACCCTTTAGCAACACTTAATGCCAATTCTTTATCTGCTTTGAAAAAATGAGATAATTGCCGCTGAATAATTTCATCACGCTTTGAACCTGAAATGCCACTCATTCCTCCAACAATGTTTGATATTGTGTTTTGTCTTTCGCTATCGGTCATTACCTTACGGAATAAGTCACCAGGTTGAGTGTAATAATCATCATCGTTTTCATTACGGTCGTATGTATCTGCAAAGTCTGAATCCAATTTCATTGCAGGTTCCTTATAATTCTTATCCGCTTCAATATTATCAAAGCTGTTTGGGAAGTAATTAGGACTGTCACCACTATTCCCATCCGTATTCATCATTCCGTCACGTTGATGGTTATGTACCGGACATATAGGACGGTTCACAGGAATTTGCTCATAATTTGCCCCTAATCGGTAACGATGTGCATCGGGATATGCGAAAATCCGACCCTGCAGCATTTTATCGGGAGAAAGCCCAATACCATCTACAACGTGAGCCGGTGCAAAAGCTGCTTGTTCCACATCAGCGAAGTAGTTTGCCGGAATTTCATTCAATTCCATAACACCCACATCAATTAATGGATATTCGTTATGAGGCCAAACTTTTGTTACATCGAAAGGATTCCATCTGAACTTTTTTGATTGTTCATCTGTCATTACCTGAATTTTTAAAGCCCACTTCGGGAAATCCTTTTTAGTAATGGCTTCTACCAAATCACGTTGTGCGTAATCAGGGTCTTTGCCTTTTAACTCTTCCGCTTGTGCACCTGTTAAGGTTTTGTTGCCCTGCACCGTCTTGAAATGATACTTCACCCATACACGTTTATTCTTTTTGTTGATCATAGAAAATGTATGACTGCCATAGCCATTCATTCTTCTGTATCCATCAGGTGTCCCCCTGTCGCTAAATAATATCATCACCTGGTGCAGGCTTTCGGGGTTCAGACTCCAGTAATCCCACATCATTGTTGGACTTTTTAAATTTGTCTTTGGGTCGCGTTTTTGTGTGTGAATGAAATCCGGGAATTTCTTTGGGTCTTTAATAAAGAATACAGGAGTGTTGTTTCCTACCAAATCCCAATTACCTTCTTCTGTGTAAAGCTTTACAGCAAAACCACGCGGATCTCTTTCAGTGTCAGCACTACCTTTTTCTCCACCAACAGTTGAAAAGCGGACAAATACTCGGCACTTGTTGCCCACTTTGTTGAACAATTTTGCTTTGGTGTATTTTGTAATGTTGTTGGTTACCTTGAAAGTCCCAAATGCCCCTGTTCCTTTTGCATGAACAATTCGTTCAGGGATACGTTCTCGATTAAAATGAGCAAGTTTTTCCTGCACATAATAATCCTGCAATAATATTGGTCCTCTTGGACCAACGGTCATGCTGTCTTCGTTCTCGAAGTATGGACGACCGGATGCAGTCGTTAGTTTTTTCTTTTTCATTTGATTTAAGTTTTAAAGTTTAATAATTCAAAATTCATCTTGTTTTGTTCCCATAGCCTTGTTAGTAACATCCAAACTTATGCATTGTGTCATCAAAGACAAAAAATTATTTAATTTAAAATAAGTTAAAACTTATTTAGAAGATTATCTATTTAGTTTTATTTGCATAGATAAACCTAAGAAGTTTAGGGACGAGAGGGATAATTCAATATCATACAGTGACCCTCTGACGAAGAGACTTTGCGAGTACAAAGAAATCTCCAATTAGTATTTCAATTATTTTCTTCCATCCACTCTAATGCAAGGAAAACTTTTTTATGAATTCCAGAGAATAAAATCGAATCATACTTCTGTATGGTTACTTCCTCTAAAGACTTGGTTATAACTTCATTCTTACGAATAACTCCTATGATCTTAACATCTTCAAATCTATACGGTTCAAGCTCACCAATTTTTTTCGAAACGTGCTTTGAATAAGGACCTACAAAAAACAATTCATTGTCCTGTGCAATAAAATCTAAGACAGCAACCTTCCACGATTCTCGAAATTCATCTTTAACGAAAAATTTATAATGTTCTTTTCTTAAAAGATTTGTTTGTATACGTGCTACGTGATCGGGCAGGTTATAAAATTTTAGTATGTGATTAATAAATATAAGGGACGTTTCCATATCTTGTGAAAGCACCAGGTCTGCACCTAAGCTATACATCGTCTCTACTTGTGTAAGGAAATTAGCACGTGCAATAACCTTTATCGATGGATTTAAAATCTTCGATATTTTGATAGCTCTCCGACATGCCTCCATATCCGATATCGCAATTACTAACAAAGACGCCCTTTTAATTCCGATACTTTTCAAATTGTCTTCACGGTCAATGTCTCCGTAATAAATAGGTTCACCAAGAGGTTTATAATGACTAACCGTAACAGGATTAATATCTATTATCGAGTAGGGAACATCCAACAGCTTTAATATGCGAGAGATGTTTTGTCCGTTTACACCAAAACCTGCGATGATTGTGTGATTTTTTAAAGAAGATGGTTTGGTATCAGGAATAAATTTCTTTTTAAACTTTTTAATCCCGGATACTTTCTTGCCAATTACCATGGCAAATGGAATGGTAAACATACTTAATACAGAACACGAAAGTAAAATTTGATATGTGTTTTCCGGAAACAGATCGTATTGCTGAGATAAATTCAAAATAATGAATGAGAATTCTCCTGCGTGAGCTAAACCAAATGCAGCGATGAAACCTTCATTAATCGGATATCTTGAAAACATAAATATGGTAAGAATAATTATTCCCTTTATTGCTATTAACACGATTGTAAAAAATGTTACCTCTGAAATATGTGATACTATAAACGGTATATTTATGAACATTCCAATCGATATAAAGAATATCGAGTTGAAGATATGACGTGAAGGTATAATCTCTGTGTTTATCTGGTGGGAATACTCACAGTCCGAAATAGCCACACCTGCGATAAAAGCACCTATTGCTAAAGAAGCTCCCAATTGATAAGTAGCGAATGCTGTTCCAAATACAATAACAAGAACTGTTACTATCAGTAACTCAGGGATACGAGTATTTACGATAACTTTGAATATTTTTGGCAGCAAAAATACACTAAGGAAGAATAATATAACTACTCCTCCAAAAGAGATTGCGGTTTTATATAAAGTCTGAACTGATAACGCTTCACTGAATAGATAAATTGAAGGAATTATAATAAGGAAGGGGATTAATGCTGCATCCTGAAAAAGTAAGATGCCTGTCATTTTCAAACCGGAAGGTGTGTTAATTTCATCGTTATCTTTTAATAATTTTAAGACAATAACCGTACTGCTTAATGAAAGAATAAATCCGCCGAAAAGACTTTGCGGGAATGTAAGACCGTACCACTGCAATAAATAAAAAAACACTATCCAGCTAATTGAAACCTGTAAACCTCCAAAATAGAAGAAGTTCTTTTTCATCTCCCGAATTTTTGATAATGAAAATTCGAGTCCGATAGTAAACATAAGAAGAACAATACCAATCTCAGCTAATACTTCAATCTGTGAAGAGGTTTCTACTAAATGAAATGCTGAAGGTCCAAGAATTATTCCTGTTAGTAAGAAACCTATTACGGGTGGTATTTTTAACTTTGATGTTATTATTATGATTATAACAGCGAGGCTGAGTATGATTATTATGTCCTTTAGTAATTCCATGATGAGTATTTCAGTATGTGCTCATAAAAAATTATAATAAGTTAAAAGTTATTAAGAAGATTATCTATTTAATTTCCTCTTTGACTACGATGGTATTATTAAAACCTATACCCAACAGTTATACCTGCAGATTTTGCATCCAATTTAAATCCATAACTTTTATAGCTAGTAGAATACGAGGACTCTCCATATTCATGATAAAATTTTGGAATTAACTCTGCGGATACTACAAAATCCTGATTTATTTTATAGGCAAAACCTAAAATGACACCTGCACTCCATTCGTAGTTTTTTGATGTCGAATGGTGTTCTGTAGAATGTGACTCTATGTAACTATATTCTAACATAATCTCTCCACCATATAAGAAATCGAAATGTTTTGTAATTGATACAGGAACTTCTAGACCTAGACCTAAACCAAAACCTGTATACTTGGTCTCTTCGTTTTCTTCCTGTAGCTCTAATTCGCTGGTGTGATAGTTTAGTGATAAAGCTGTTATCCTAAACATCATGTTTTCACTACCAAACTTAAAACGTAAACCAAATTTAGTTGTACTTGTAAAATATATTCCAATCTCATTGCTCTTACTGCTGTCTTGTGAATAGATGTTTTCTGCGAAGAGAAAAGTTAGAATTAATGTTATTAATAATCTTTTCATTTTTTTTATTTTTAATTATTAGAAATAAAAAAATTTTATTTTATGAAGAACAGATAAATACGTATTATTTTATTTATTATAAATTTAAATTTTTTTGCAATAAGTAAAAAGTAAATACGGATATTATCTATATTCTTTTATTTACATAAATAACTTTCTTGTGTATTAGCAGAGTCTTCCGAATATCTGATTAGTGTGAGGAAAGAATTTATTAATTTAATTTTGATTCTATTTAACGCAGAGTCACTCTGACGAGGAGACTCTGCGATTACAATGTAGGGTAACTATATAAGGGTAAGAGTTCGTGCAAAGAAAGGTCCCGATACAGGTCCGCCAAGCGACCCCGCAACGTGCATTGTGCCGTAAGCGAGAGATGTTGTGTGATATTTGATGTAACCGCCGTAGTGCCGATGAGGTACTGCGGCGGTTTTGGGTTTAAAGGGAATGAGAAAAAATGTATTTTAAAAAGTATTGTTAAGAAATTTTAAAATTAGATGTTAGAACTAAAATAGGAACTATTAAATAGATTAAAAAATGAAAATAATTTATTTATTTGGAGCGGGTGCTAGTTGTAATTGTCTTCCCATTATTAATCAAATACCCGATAGAATTATTAAATTAATTAAATTCTTAAATAAATCTACTTTCATATTTTCAAAAGATGAAAAATTTGATAATATATCGGATAAATCAAAAACAGAGATAAAAGAAATGCTTATTAGTGATTTAGAATGGTTAGCTAATGAATCCTCAAAACATGCAAGTATTGATACATTTGCAAAGAAGTTATTCCTTAAAAATAAACATAATGAACTTTTAAAATTAAGATTAGAACTTTCAGTTTTTTTTATTATTGAGCAACTGAGATATAAACCTGATGATAGATACGATTTTTTTTACGCTTCAATTTTGAATAAAAGGATTACATCTTTTCCTAATAATATAAATATAGTAAGTTGGAATTATGATTATCAATTTGAAATATCATTTATGGATTATTCTGAAGTTTATACTTTATCCGAGAGTAATGCACGATTAAATGTTATAAGTAAAAATATTGATGATAATGCTGATCCAAATTCTTTTGCAATTTATAAATTGAATGGAACTACTGCATTATGTTCAGTAGATGGATTCAAGCAATATCCATTTATTAATATTTATAAATCACAAATGGATAAATCAACATTGGAAGATATAATAAAGAGATATGCAGAGGGATTATATTTAAAAGATAGGGTATATTCAGGAGTTTCATTTGCATGGGAGGGTGAAAGGGGTCTAAGTATAGCGGGGAAAGCTTTGGGAGCGATGTCAAAAGGAGAAGTTTTAGTTGTAATTGGGTATTCTTTCCCCTTTTTCAACCGTGAAATAGATAGAATACTTATTAAAAGTATGGATAAATTAAAAAAGGTATACATACAAGATCCTCATGCTGAAATTGTTGCAGAGAGATTTAAAGCGACCAAAGGTGATTTAGAAGAAATTCCAATAATATGTATACATGATACAGAACAATTTTTGTTACCAGATGAATTATAAAAAATAATTCCCCTTTGCTGGTGTTCTCACAACAACAAAAAATGTGAAACCTAATGAAAATCAGAATTAACATTCTTCTCACATCACTTACAGTATTCTTCATAAGCAGCACATCGCTTGCACAAACCGACACGTCAAGAGTAGACTCAAACAAAATTACTTTCGACCCGCAATATTCAGGTATGCATTTTGAAATATGTTACATACTACCTGTTGGTATCGAAGTGGGCGGCTTAGTTGATATAGATTTGATTCGCAATAAAAAGACACAATTTTTCTCTCTTGGTACCAGAGCAAGTTTTGAGTATAATTATTACGTAGATTTTGTAGAAGGACGCAATAAATATTCATACCTCGCTCTTTGCCTGTACGTCAGACCTGCATTAAGATTTAATTGGTTCTGGATAAATGCTCTTGCAGGTCTTGCTTATCATACGGATTATCGTAAAGAGGAATCAGAATTATCACCACGTATAGGTTTAGAATTTAAGTTTAATGTCTTTCGTAAATATGTCGCTCTCTTATTGAAGAGTTCATTTTCTTTTCAGAGTGAGCAAGGTTTTGTTGGTGCCGGCATATCGCTTGGGTATTTTAATTAAAGAACTTATGAAAATCAGAAATAACATTCTTCTCACATCACTTATAGTTTTCTTCATAAGCAGCACATCGCTTTCACAAACCGAAACATCGAAAACAAAATATGATAAGTTATATTTTACTCAGAAATTTTTTGGCGGGCAGATAGAAGCTTGCACAATAGGTTTCGGTTATGGATTTGGCGGCTTGGTTGATATAGATATGCTTACCAATAAAAAGTCAAAGGAATTTTCAGTAGGAATACGAATTAGCGTAGAGCATTTCGTTAGTGGTTTTGAAACAACAAAATCATTACTCGATTACAATGTTTATGCAAGACCATCCGTAAGATTCAAAAGATTTTGGATTAGCTTATTAGGAGGTGCAGCTTATCACACTTCAAAGCAGGACCCGAGTGAAATTGTTTTAAAAGGTGGCTTTGAACTTAAATATAATGTTTTAGATAAATATATAGGTGTAATGCTGAAACTGTCGACTACCTTTACCGAAAAATCAAACTATGGAGGAATAGGTATATCATTAGGGTATTTTAATTAAATAATCTTATGAAAATTAGAATTAATATTTTTCTCACATCACTCCTTGTCTTCTTCATAAGCAGCACATCGCTTGCACAAACCGACACTACCGCAGCAGACTCCGTTGTATTTCAATTTGACCCTAAGTTTTACAGTGTACAAATCGAAGCATGTTGGTGGCCTCCATTAGGTATTGAAGCAGGGGGCTTTGTTGATGTGGATTTGTTTAGCAACAAAGAAGCACAGACTCATTTTATCGGGATGAGAATTGCCGTAGAGCTGTATGGTTATGGAAGTCCGGGAGGTGGAGGTCAAGAATACTCGGATATTTGCCTTTACGCCAGAACATCATTAAGATTTAGTGATTTCAGGTTTAATGCTTATGGAGGTCTTGCTTTTCACACCGAGAATGGTGGTGGTTATGATAATGATAATCGTAAGATATTAACACGCGGTGGTCTTGAGGCAAAGTACTTTCCATTCTGTAAATATTTCAGTCTTGTGTTAAAGGCTTCAACTTCCTTTACAAGAGAATCAGGTTTTGTCGGATTAGGAATAGCGTTAGGGTATTTTAATTAAAATCCCTTTTTTAGGTAAAACCTTCTGGTAATTTGAATATAGAAAAGAAACGGTTCAGGTCGTTTTTGTATATTATCTGCTATTTTTTAACCATTTTAAGCATTTTTCACTTCTGGAATATTCCAGAATAATAGCTAATAAATACAGTGTATATAAAATAAACGCAGGCGGGGAGCCTGCGTCAAAAAAAGGAGGTTAAATGATATAGAATGAAAAGTAAAACATTATAAATATATAAAGAAAATTAAATATGTCAAGAACAAAATTTGTATCTTTACAAAAATTTTTATTTTTATTAAGAGCAAAAATAATCTAAGTTTGCTCCTGAACTTTATAGAATGATATTAAGAAGTATAAACTCACCGCAAAGTAAAATATAATTATCACACTACCGATTATATATAAGACCTCACTCTTCCCGATAACACCGAACGGCTGTCTTGTTTCAACATAATAAAAATAGTTTACGACGACAATTATGTTCAGCAGAACAAAAGCAGAAGCTCCAACGATTGCAAGCGAGGTCGCCTTTTTTAAATTCACCTGATTTTCGAATAAGTTCTCGTTGTAGAATGATACAAAAAAGAAAAGCATAATTATAGCACCCGCTAACGGTACGATAGCTTCGGTATGACGTATTTTACTTGCTGCAGGAATAAATGTTACGTCAAAAACTTGCATAAGTCTAATCACTTCTATGGACATACTTAGAACAATAATTATTACTGCTAATGAAGTTGCAATTCTAAGTTTAGCTTGATCCTTTTGCAGGTAATCTTTGTAAAAGATTACATAAAAGTACACCAATGCAAAGCTTGCTATAAGGGATAACGTCTCAGTACTTTTAACATAAATAGATACCAGTGCAATGAATGGAAATACTGTACCAATCGTTTTTATAATGAAAATATATGTAAATGCCGTTATAGCTAAAACTGTAGCTGTTCTTAATCTCATATTTCCTCTTTTAGTAAAATATAAGCAACATGATTTACATTATTGAGACAATTTCTCTAACATTTCTTTAGCATGTTCAAAATTCGGGTCGACTTCGAGGGCTTTTTTGTAATACTTTATTGCACTTTCTTTATCACCGCTTAGCATATAAGCTTCTGCAAGACTGTCGAAAGTGTTAGCAACATTAGGAAACAGTTTTGTATTAATCGTAAAAACCGCAATAGCCATGTCATACAATTTTTCTTCTATTAATGTATACCCCAGAATATTGAATTCAAAATCACGTCTAACATCGTATCCATTTTCTTTTAAAAGTGTTTCTGCATTGTCTAAAGTGTAATCAATTCCTTTTTCTTTCATAGTAGTATATAGGAATTCTGTCATTTTTGGCTTAGGCGTTTCATATTCCTGATTGAACAGTATTGCTTCGAGCGTAGGAGATATATTATTTGTACCCAGGTCGTAATTGGACATTATTATCATAGTAAGCTTGTCGTCGACAAATCTGTAAAACATAGCGTTAATTCCCGGGGCACCGCCACCATGACCTATGACAGGATGCCCGTAAATTGTATCTATTCTCCAGCAGTATGCATAATCATTTAGAAATGGAGTAAACATTTTTTCTTTGTATTCTTCGCTCAGGAGTTTATTACTGTATAATGCCTGGTCAAATTTCAGCATATCTTCAACGGTTGTTTCAATGCCTCCATCAGCATTCGCTGGTGGAACAAGGTAAATATTACTTTTAAATTTTCCCGTTGGGGTTTTCATGTATCCTGTTGAACGATTCTCTATGATTTCTTCACCGAAGTTTATTCTTGAATCGTACATTCCGAGCGGGTCGAGTATGTTTTCTTTTATATAGCTAAAATAACTCTGACCAGTAACTTTTTCTATAATTGCACCGAGCAAAACAATTCCCGAGTTTGAATAAGAGAACTTTTCTCCGGGAGTATCGAATACAAGCTTCTGGTCATAAATTAAAGGAAGAGCATCACTAACACTTCGTACACTGAACATCTTTGTTTTGAAATCCGGGTGTGCAAAGTAATTAAATGTGCCTGATGTGTGCGTTAGTAGATGATGAATCTTTATCTTATCTCCGAATGGAAAGTCAGGGAGATATTTTACAACGGGATCGTTTACATCGAGTTTTCCTTTTTCAGCTAATTGCATAATTGCAGTTCCAGTGAAAGTTTTTCCGATTGAACCGATATTAAATTTAGTGTTTATTTTGTTCTTTACATGATGGTCCTTGTTTGCTTCACCGAATGCTTTTGCGTATAATATATTCCCATCCTTTGCTATGAGTATTGTTCCTGAAAATTGATCGAGCTTAACGAAATGATCCACTACTTCATCTATCTTATCAGTTGATATCTGTGCTTGTGAGGAATAAACAAAAACGAATAAGCATAGAAGACTAAGTAAAAGTAATTTAAAGTTTTTCATGAAATATTTTTATTTATATATGATTAAAAAAATTTGAATTATATGCTGTGTCCCTTCAGAGGATTATAACTTATTAATATACGGATTTAAAAATTGTTTGATACAAGATTTTATCTTTAATATATACTATTATTTTTTTATTATACTTGTGATAGGATAGAGTAATTTCTACAGAATACCCTGCGTAATGATTTAATAGATTAAACATGTTTGAAAGAAACAAGCTAACGAAGGCTTTTTAATTTTCAAAATTATTTTTAAGCTTTTTCAAAATGTACATACCATGAAGAAATCTTTCTCCCTCTATATTTTGTTGTCTTTGCTTTTTCTGAATTTTTATAATACTTCATTTTCACAAGAAGGTCTTGATTTATATAAGACTAATAAACAGAATTATTTTATAGAAGAGTATAATCTTAGAGAAAGTGAATATTTAAGAAAGACTGATATATGCTCTCCTGCTTTAGTTCTCTTATTTGCTATCTTTCCCCTGAATCCAATTGTTTTACATGAAGATGAGAATTTTCAATTTGGATTAACGAAAGAGTTTTCGATTTGGAAGTTTAATTATGGAAGAATTGCATTTGAATATTCTCGAATATTCAGAGGAAATAATAAAAATCATTATAGATTTTCTTATAACTATGATATACCGCTAGGAGATAAAAAATCTCCTGAGCGATTGTCGATTGGAATAGGTTACTTTACAGATTCAAAGAATAAAGGTTTCTTTCCTCAGATAACCTATTCTTATGCTCTTAGTGTTTGCAAACCTTTTGGTGCGTTGATGCCTTATGCGAAGCTTAGATACACCTTTATTACGGATGAAAATAAATCTAATATTTATGACGTATCCGCTGGGGTAGCTTTCTTTATTTATTTTTAGTTGGGAATACATAAGATTATTTGTACGTTTCAAAATTTGCATAAAATATTTAGACGTATGTTAAAACTTAAGTAGTTCATAGTATTAATTAAAAATTTTTTAAATAAAATTTAGGAGAATAAATAATGGGAAAACTACTAAACCTATTCTTGGTAATGCTTATTATGACTTTTTTTATCGGGGTAATTGAAAGATGCAGTCCTATTCATGAAAGTACTCAACTACAGGATTTAAAGGCAGAATTACAATTGCTTGAATCTCAGGTCAAAACAAAGCAAGAAGAAAATTCTAAATTAAAAAAACGAGTTGCAGAGATTGATAAAAACATAACAAATGTATTAACAGATTTTGCAGAAGTAAGAGAAAGATGTCCATAAACTCATTTGTTTAATAATTCAACAAATCTTACAAAGGAGATATCAAAAATGAAATATAATAATTTTTTAGTATTAGTGTTGTTATTTGTTTTTGCTTTCAGTATTAATTTAACCTTGTTTGCGCAGAATGATGAAGAATATAGCCCGGAAGAATGGCAAAGACAAATGGATGAAGCAACAACAAAGAAGAACGACGTAGTACACCAATTAAATTTATTGTTTGAAGAAGCTGATTCTTTGAATAAGGTTATAGCAGAAAAAGAAGCAGAATTTGGGAAAGAATTGAATCATCTATATTTGTGGGTAGGTTCTACAGAGTCGGGTGTTGCAGATTACAGAGTATCATTTGAATCAACTGAGAAGAGCATCAACGGCAAATTAGGTTCGAGAGAAGAGCAAATAAAGAAATTTGAAGAAATCGAAGCATCGAAAATAAAATGCTTACCTGAGTTTTGGTATAGATATCAGGAAATGAAAAAGAAAACTGATCAATGGGATAATGAAGGTGGAGCACATAAATGTATAAAGGATTATTGTGCATATAAGATTTTTAGAATTAAACAACATTATGGGAATATGCCATTGTGGTTAATTACCTTAATAGCCAATAAAGCTGACATCACTAAAGCTATGGCTGGAATTCTCGCATGTGGTCTTCTTAAATAAAATTCTAATCTTAATTATTTATGAATTATAAAGAAAAGATTTTATTTATTGTCTGTTTTCATTGTCTACTTTTTTAGAATTATGACTTGATATATATTTAACAGAGGATTATCTTATTCCATCATTAATTAACTTTTTTAACACCATTAAAATACAGGAGTTATTACATTATGGTAAAAATTAAAAATCTGTTCTTCATATTGCTTGCGGCAGCATTTATATCCGGTATGGTAGGATGCGGCGGTGGAGTTAGTGAAGAGCAAATGCAACAGCTCAATGATTTGAAAGCTGAAGTAGAATCACTTCAATCTCAAGTCAATGCTAAGCAAGACGAAAAGTCTCAATTGCAAAAGCAAATTGCAGACAAGGACGCAAAGATAAAACAATATCTCGATGATATTGCAGCAGTACAAAAGAGATGTCCATAATCTCTTTTTTTTAATTTAAATTTTAAAAACTAATTTAAAAATCTTAAAGGAGATTTTAATAAATGAAATTTCATAAATTATTTGTAATTTTGTTAGCACTCTCCTTTGCTATCAGCGCAAAAGCATCCTTGTTTGCCCAAGATGATGATGATGACGACGATATGGAAACCGAAGAAATGGACGAAGAAGAGTGGCAGCGACAAATGGATGAGTTGACAGTAAGGCAGAATGACTTAACAAATCAGCTAAGTTCTTTAAACACCGAGATAGACGGTTTAAAGAAGACATCAGCCGATAAAGATGCAGAAGTAACAAAAGCAGAAAACGATCTGTATGCATCAGTCGGTTCGACAAAATCAGGTGTAGCAGATTTCAGGAAGAAATTTGAATCACTTGAGAAAACTATCAATAGTAAATCAGGAACGAAAGAAGATGCTGAGAAAGATTTCGAAGCGATAGAAGCATCGAAGATAAAATGCTTACCTGAGTTCTGGGATAGGTATCAAGCAATGAAAAAGAAATTAGATGCTTGGGGTCCAGCAGGTGGAACTTACACAGTTATCAAAGGTGATTGCTTATCAAAGATTGCCGGTATGAAGCAGCATTATGATAACATGAAACTTTGGCCCGCTATCTGGGAAGCCAATAAAGACGGAGTTGTTTCAGCTCCCGCAAAAGTTTCTAAGACTATCAAGAATCCAAACTTGATTTATCCGGGTCAGGTATTGAGAATCCCTGCTTTAACTACCACACAAAAGGAAGAATATGCAAAGCAGCATAATACCTGGAAGAAGTATAGAATATACAGGAAAACGAGAATTATGAAGAAAGAAGTTAAAGAAGAAGTAAAAGATATGAAGAAAGACGAAAAGAAATAATTTCTTTTGCAATTTTAATTTTGATTCGCTTTTGAGACTCATAAATAGAAAGCCACGATTTATTATCGGGGCTTTTTTTTAGAAATCTATATCAACATCTGGCTGGTTTCCGTTATTATCGCGTTTACGCTTTTTGTCTCCAGATTTATCGCTTTCTCCAAATCTGTATGTAAATGTCAGGAATGCTGTTCTCGTTTCTCTTTTATGAGTTACAGTTTCTCTGTAATTTTCATCACTGAAATCTATATTGAACTTTAATGTATTTAATACATCGTTAACATTTAAACCTATGCTTAATCTTTTTTCGAAAAGGTCTTTATTCAAAGCAATATTTAATGCATGAAAGGGATCTATCTCACCCTGTGCTGAAATCCTATCACCCGAATAAAAATAAACCAACTGTAAATCGAACAAATCCGGAATACGCATGTTTGACATAAGTCTTCCAGACCACGAGTAAGTCTTGTTGATTAAACCCTGCTCTATATTACTTGCATCTGCCTCTGCCCTGAAGTAACTAAATGTTAGATTAGTACTCCACCATTT
>JADHVP010000061.1 GCA_016783945.1 Ignavibacteria bacterium | reverse complement strand
TAGTGTCCTTTGGTCTTTTATAAAGACTACAGCATTTGATTTTGTATGCTTAACAACTTTGTTTGCAAAAACTAAATCATGCATCTGTTCGTCAGTTGGTTTTCTTTTTGTAACAACTTTAATCTTCTCGGCATCTGCAACTTTATTGTTCTTATCCTGGCTCAGATAACCGCCAACAATCTTCTTTAATTCATTTCCCTCTTTAATAAATGTCTTAAACCTCACGAGCCGTCTGTTTTTTTTCTTTGATAATAATCCAAATGCATCATCATCAAAATCAGGAGCGAGAATAATTTCAGTGAATATCTTATCTGCTTCTTCTGCCGCTTTTAATTCTAACTTCTTATTGAAAATTATAATTCCACCAAAAGGAGATGCAGTGTCGGTTTCAAACGCTCTAACATAAGCATCCGATAGATTTTCTGCAATGGCAATTCCACTTGGATTACCATGTTTGACAATCGCACATGCAGGTTTACTGTTTTCAAATTCATTAATGATGTTGCATGCAGCATCAATATCAAGCAGGTTATTATAAGATAATTCTTTTCCATGCAGAACATCGAAAATCTCATCGAAGTTATCTTTAAAAATAACAGCTTCCTGGTGTGGGTTTTCTCCGTACCTTAACTTCTTTGGAGATGCGAGTCTTACCCATTCGGTATATTCTTCTTTGTAATCTTCTAAACAAATGTTCTGGAAATACTTTTGTATTGCTGCGTCATAGTTTGTTATATATGAAAAAGCATGGTAAGCAAACAATTTCGATTGTTCAACTGGAATAACACCCTCGTTTTGTTTTAGGAAATTTATATATTCTCCGTATTGCTCAACAGAAACCAGAACATTCACATATTTAAAATTCTTCGCAGCAGCTCTTATTAATGTAACACCTCCGATATCTATCTGCTCAATTGCTTCTTCAATTGTACAACTTTCTTTAGCAATAGTATCTTCAAAAGGATAGAGATTAACAATAACTAAATCAATTGGTGAGAGTTCATGTTTTTTCATTTCCTCAATGTGGGAAGGATTATCCTTTTCAGCAAGTATTCCGGAAAATATGATAGGATGAAGTGTCTTAACTCTTCCACCGAGCACTTCAGGAAAAGACGTTATTTCCTCAACAGCTTTAACATCAATGTTATTTTCCTTTAAAAGCTTGTAAGTTCCGCCCGTTGATATCAATTCATAATCAAAGTTCTTTAACTCATTCGCAAACTCTACGATTCCATTTTTATCATAGACACTGATTAACGCTCTCTTTTTCAAATCGATATTATTCTTTAATAGTTATTAAAATATAAAGTGTCACCCTATCTTTATCTTTCCCTCTTCCATCATTTTAATAACTTCAACATAAGATTTATGTTCAAGTTTCAAAACCTTCTTTTGTAATGAGAACTCATCATCATCCGAGACCGGAACACATTTCTGATAGATTATTTTTCCTTCATCGTACTTTTCATTTACAAAATGAATCGAAACACCGGACACCTTAACACCTGCTTCAATGACTGCTCTGTGAACATTCATTCCGTACATTCCTTGCCCACCAAAGGAAGGTAGCAATGCAGGGTGTATGTTGATAATTCTATTTTTATAACGCCTGACAACCGGGACTTCTATCAGTTTCATATAACCAGCAAGAACAATAAGGTCAATGTCATTCTTCTTCAACGCGGATAAAAAAAGATTCGAGTACGCACGGTCTGAATGGTCCGGATACACCTTCCGACTAATGTGTTCAACGTTCACGTTATTCCTTTTCGCAATCTCAGCAGCTTTACATTTTGAATTATTTGTAATGAGGAGGGGTATTTCAGATTTTATCTTACCTCTTTTTTTCGCTTTTAGTATTGAGTTAAAGTTTGTTCCTGTGCCTGATGCGAAAATACAAATATTCAAATTTCTGACATTATTATGCAAAAATAATCAAATATTAATGCATTTTCAATTGAAGTATTGATTAAAACGATAAAAATCCAACTTTTTTATCAACTCAATCAAGTTCGAAATCCTTTGTGAATATAACAAGATTTAAAATCTTGCACTTATACCTATTGTAGGTAGTAATGGGATCATACCGACTGTCTTCTTTTCCAATTTCAAATCATTTGTTAAATAATAATCGTATGCAACAACATTTTTTCTGTTGAGAACATTCATTACATCGACGTAGAAAGACCAATCAGTATTCCAGAAGTGTGTATAGGCTGTTAGTCTAATATCAATCCTGTGATAGTCAGGTTTTTTTGAGGAATAAATATTCTCTTCCCCACCATAATTAAGATTAAAGATTACCTGGTTAGTTATAGGATTTACTACAATGCTGTCATCTACTACACGGGGAATGATTCCAACCGGTTCAGTAATAGGAAAATTACTCGCATATGTCCAGCGAGCTCCAAGCTCGAGCCACGAATTAATCCTGTAATTCATTACAACATTTAAAACGTGCCTTTGATCAAACTTGAACGGTGTACTTATCCCATCTCTTTCTCTTCTTGCATTTGAAAGAGAATAATTTATCCAGCCATAGAGCTTCGTTTTAGGTCCTACATATCTTTTTTCTAAACTCAATTCTAATCCGTATGAATAACCTGTGCCTTCATTCACAGGGATTGTTGTCAATGAATCGTAAGGTAATTTTTCCTGAGACCTTATCCAGTTGTGTGGATTTTTGATATATGAAGGATTGGTATTGTTAGGATCAGCAATTGTAAATTCATATTTATACCCTGTTAACTTTTCCTGGTAAATAAGATTATTAAATGATTTATAATAACCTTCTACTTTTGCAAGCCATTCATTATCCAGCCATCGTTCGAGTCCTATCACATAATGGATTGACCTCTCGGCTGCAAGATTTTCACCAATCTCTTGTGTTAAGTCAAAAAATGTTCGACTGTCAACTAACTTCTCATAACCGGGAGATTGATAATAAAAACCATACGCTGCTCTAATTGTTGTTAGCGGATCGATTATATATCCAAAGTTTATTCGTGGGGAGACATACACCTTTTTTAGAAATGAGTAATAATCAAGTCTGACTGATGGCTGGTAATAAAATTTATCACCAATCGAAAACCTTCCCTGTCCGTATAAATTTGCACGATAATTATTATCTCCCTCAATGTTAAAATCGTCGAGCAGTGCATGAGCAGTTGGAATACTCTGTATGAAAGACTTCATCTGCTCATCGAGTTTTAATGTATACTTTAAATCAGTTGAGATTATATCAAATCCTCCCCCGAACTCATACTTGTTCTTCCCAGCTAAAAATATTGAACGGTTCCCTATCGAATACTTCCTGAAGATGTAATCCGAATCGAATTCAAAACCAAGCAAAGCACCTATTGCTTTCAAGCTGTCTCTCTGTGCAGGTGAAAGATTTTCTTTATCGATCAATGGGTCTAGTATATCACCTTCGAACTCATTCACACCGCCGTTCTTATACCACGATGCTGTTGTCCTTGAAATAAAATTTTGACTTGGTATGTAATGCCAGCTTAAGGAAACTACGTTATTTATTGTCGCATCATCGACGTTTACACTATCGGGATCATCTCTATCTTTACCCGAAATAATATCGACACCATCTTTAGAAAATATTCCATTCAAAAAGAATTTATGTTTTTCAAAAGGACCAACTGCTAACTTGAATTGCAGGTCAGAAAAAGACGGGAATGACGAATCATCGGTTATAAGCCCGGCACTCTTTGCAAAAGGACCTAGGATTAGATCGTAATAAGTCCTGCGGGTTGAAACAATCCAGGAACCGGGAATCTCAAAAGGATTCTTCCCCTGGAATATGATGTTAGCACTTGCAATGTTAATGTTCGATATCATGCTTATATATTTATCCCTGGTTCCTTCTCTGTTCATAACGTCAAGAACCGCAGAAAGGCGGTCGCCGTATTGCGAAGGGAAACCACCCGTGATAAGCGTAATGTCGCTCAAAGTTTCCGGGTTAAACATACTAACCAGTCCATAAAGCCTGTAAGGATTGAAAATTTCAACGTCATCCATTATAATAAGATTCTGATCAGGACCGGAACCCCGTATGATAAGCTGAGAAGTAAAATCATTTGGAGAGGAAACACCGGGGAGAGACTGCAAAGACCTCATCACGTCCTCGACACTCCCGGGGAGTATCTTAACACTCTTCGGGGCAATATCGAAAAGACTCGTCCTTAAGTCATCCTGCCTTTGCCTTTTAAAACCTTCGACTTCAATTTCTTCAATCGTATAGAGTCTTTCGACTAATAGAACATAAATATTCCTTGTCTCTGAATTTTTTAATACAATTCCTTTCTCATCATAAGGAGCATAACCTTCATAAGCAATCTGAATTTCATATTCACCTTCATCAAGCTCAAATGAAAATCTGCCGTTATTATTGGTGTATGAAACATATGATACATCAGTTAAAGAATTTTTCAAACTTACCTCAAGGTCTTCCGGATTTAAATTATGCTCTGTTGTTACGACACCTTTCAGGTAACATTTCGTGGAATCTTCCTGAGCATTCAGGAGAGAAACATTAAGAATGATTAATAATAATATAGAAAGTTTTACAAACCTTAACATTTTATCAAATAAATAAACATAATTTATAAACACTTTAATAACGTGTTGGACATATTATTAGTTTCAAAGACTTTTAGATATGCAAAAACTTTAACAAGACCTTTCGTACCAACATTTTTTTTAGACAGGATTTATCCTCCATAGGCGGATCCGCCGTGGCGGACAGGACTAACAGGATTGGTGGAAGAGTCCTTTTCATAACACAAATTAAATATCGTGTCAATCCAGTTCATCCTGTCGAACTATTCTCCCCTCCCGCTGTTGGTGTTCTCACCAACAGCAGTTACTTAATCAGGAGTTTTAGTTGTTGGTGATGCCATAGGCATCCCTTCGGGATAACACCAACAACTGGGGAAGGCTTGTAGATTTTTCCATAACCGTCATTCCCAAATACTTTTGTTGGGGGTACCTTCTGGGTCATCTACGTAGAAATGGAATAGATTCCCGCTTAAAACGTGCGGGAATGATAGAAATAAATGAGTGATATCACCTCTCAATTTAAATGAATTAAAAAAATCTTGGGAAGGAGATAGGTTCAACTAAATACTGAAGATAACACGATGAACTCCTTACAAAGTAACAACCTCATCAAGTATCCGTTGACCGATTTTTGGTTTGAGGGCTTTTTTCATAACCAGATCAATATTTATCCCTAAGAGATCGGGAAGAAAATATTTCAAATTAATAAAAGTAAACAAGTCTATTGCCTTTTCAAATTCTACCAATATATCAACATCACTATTTTCATCTTGTTCATTTTTTATATAAGAACCAAAAATACCTATTTCTGATACATAGTATTTTCTTCTAAGTTCTTCTTTATGAACAATAAGAATATTTCTTATGTTATTTAACGTTGTCACTGTTTTGCCATTAATTTTTGAATCAAAGGTTTTACTTCAGGGATTTTTGTTGTTACAGTCAACCAAACTGTTTCCACATCAACGCCAATATAGTCATGAATCAGTATATCCCTCATTCCTGCCATATCTTTCCAAGGAACATCAGGATTTGATTTACGAATGTTATCTGGTATATTTTTGGTTGCTTCTCCAATTATTTCTAAGGCTCTTACGACCGCAAATATGGTCTTATCATCATCTGCAAGTTCATTATAAGATAAGTTCTTAACAAATTGTGTGCCTTTTCCATAGAGTCTAAAATATCTCTTAAATAATCCTCAATTTCTCTATGTTCAGTACTGCTGTCTTTCAAAGTTATCAATATTATTATTAAGATACTTTAATAAATTTTTATTTTCAGCAGAAAAAGTAATAGTTACTATTCACTATTTCTGCTGAAGGCGGATCCACGAAGCCCTCTCTCTGGCTGTAGACAGGCAGCTTCGTTATGTTTCCTTTCGTTGTTACTCTCCCGCTATTGGTGTCTGCCTGTTACAGACAGGTTCATAGGGATGAAGAATCTCATAAACAATTAAAAACAAGATTCTTCCCCATAGGGGAGCAGTGCTCCAGGCGTCCGCTTTAGGCAGACTCCTTCAGAATGACAAATTTTGGAAATTCTCTCAACTTGGAAAAAGGTGATAGAAAATCCCGAGAGAAATACCCGGATTTTAATTTTTAAGTAATTATCTATTACTTTTTGCAACATTTTACTAAATTTAAACGTCTAAAAAAACATAAGGAATCTTTTAAACTAAACCACCTAAAAATGAAATTTCATATATCATTCTTTTCTCTTGTCTTATTATTCAGTCTTGTATCACTTTTGTTTTCGTGCAGCCAGGGTAATTATAGATATAAATCTGAAATGAAAACAATTGATTCAAAAATTATAGATATTGAGCCATTCTCAGGAATATCATTAAACATTCATGCAGATGTTTATTTGTCTCAAGGAGAGACACACAACGTAAGAATAGAAGCAGAAGAGGATGTTAAAAATAAGATCATCACAGAAGTAGAAGACAACGTGTTAATTATCAAGTGTGATAAGTCGTTACATAGCAGTAAAGATATTAATATCTATATTACAATGAAAGAACTCAAATTAATCGAAGTGAATGGTTCCGGTGACATTGTCTGTCAGGATAGTTTCAATACAGACAATATTGCTATCGAGATAAACGGTTCCGGGGATATTTCTTTATCAGGCAGAGCTGAAAACCAGGCTATTGAAATTAACGGTTCAGGCGACATAAAATCATTTGGAATGTTATCAACAAATTGTGCTATTGACATTCGGGGTTCCGGAGACTGTGAGGTTAATGTGGAAAACTCATTAGTCGTTTCCATAAGCGGAAGCGGAGATGTCATCTACAAAGGAAGTCCCGTTATTGAAACAGAAATTGATGGTTCCGGTTCTGTAAAGAAATATTAATAATCCAATATTAAAGATCCCCCGTTTCTTAGCGGGGGACTTTTTCTTGAAAAAGCACCTTCTTTAGTTCCTTCTGGCACATCACCCAACCATTAATAGTATTATTATTAGCCTATGAATTTTGTATACGAAACTCCAAATCACAAATGATAAAAAACAAATAAATATCAAATTCAAAATACCAACTGCTGTGCTGTCAGAAGTTCTTCCTAACGGAACCCTTATACTGAAACCATGCCACCGATTTAACAGATATGGCGGGAGGAGAAGAACTATATTATTTAGTCCATTGAGTAAAATCACAGTTAATGATAACTTATGATAACAATTTAGCGGTAGTAAGTATACTTAATTAATAGCATGAAAGGAATATTTAATGCAGTGTCTATTCAACACACGAAGTATTAGCACTCCTCAAAACTTACTAACAGTTCTGATTAAAACATTTACTATAAAGGTTATATGCCTATTAATCCTGATATTTTTCACGATGAGTACTTATGCTCGAAGTGATATATCACCGTTAGAGAAGCATCTTAACCCGGATGGGACAATAAACACCTCGCAAGGCTTCAGCAGCTCACTTGATATGAAAGGCTGGCAGATGATAACGGATTCAAAAACGAAAGAGCCGAAGTTTTACAGAAATACAGATGATCCAAATGTAATTACCTGGGAAAATATAGGTGGGACCAGTAGTACAAACGATGGCATTCTAACTGTAGTTATAGACGACTCCGGTAATGTTTATGCAGGGGGTTGCTTCACTACCATCGTTGGAGTATCTGCAAACTATATTGCAAAGTGGAACGGAAGTACCTGGTCGCCGCTTGGCTCCGGGGTGAATGATGCTGTCCGGACAATAACAGTTCTCGGCAGTGATGTTTATGCAGGGGGAGATTTCACAACTGCGGGAGGTGTATCTGCAAACTATATCGCAAGATGGAACGGAAGCACCTGGTCGCCGGTTGGCTCCGGGATGAATGGTGTTGTCTATGCGTTAGCAGATATCGGCAGTGATGTTTATGCTGGGGGATATTTCACAACTGCAGGTGGTGTATCTGCAAACAATATCGCAAGATGGAACGGAAGCACCTGGTCACCGCTTGGCTCCGGAGTAGATACTTTGATCAATGCAATAGCAGTTCTCGGCAGTGATGTTTATGCTGGGGGATATTTCACAATTGCGGGCGGTGTATCTGCAAACAATATCGCAAGATGGAACGGAAGCACCTGGTCGCCGCTCGGCTCCGGGGTGAATGATTTAATCTGGTCAATAGCAGTTTTTGGTAGTGATGTTTATGCAGGGGGAGTTTTCACAACTGCGGGAGGTGTATCTGCAAACCGTATCGCAAAATGGAACGGAAGCACCTGGTCGCCGCTTGGCTCCGGGATGAATGCTGATGTCCGGACAATAGCAGTTCTCGGCAGTGATGTTTATGCAGGGGGAGATTTCACAACTGCGGGCGGTGTATCTGCAAACTATATCGCAAAATGGAATGGAAGCACCTGGTCGCCGCTTGGCTCCGGGATGAATGATGTTGTTTTAGTACTAAAAATCAACTTCCCTGAAGGTAAAATGTACGTTGGAGGAGCGTTCACAACTGCCGGTGGCATTACTGCATCGAGAATCGTCAGGTTTACAGACAGCGAAACTCCGTTTTTTCCTCCGTCGATACCTGTATTATTAAGCCCTGCAAATAATTCTGTCGGGAATCCGTTAGCTCTTAGTCTAACATGGCTGAAAGCAGATTATGCCGTATCCTATAGGGTGCAGGTTGCAACCGATTCTTTATTTAGCAGCCTTATTATAAACGATTCTACAGTAACGGATACAACAAAAACTATAACAGGCTTAAATCCATTAACTACTTACTACTGGCGTGTTAACGCGAAGAATGTAATTGGTTTAAGTGCATATTCTTCCGTATGGAAATTCAGAACAGTCGGTTACCCAACACAGATTAACCTGCTATATCCGCCAAACGATACAACGAATATACCTGTCAGCGTTAATTTCACATGGAATAAAGCAATTGACCAGACAGATGCAATGAAGACAATTGCACACAAACAGGCAGATTACCGAACAATCAGCAAATATTGGTTTGAACTGACAACAGACACAACAGGACCATCATTAATTATAGATTCAACATTAACCGATACAACTAAATTAGTAAGCGGTCTACCTAATCCCATAACATACTATTGGCGTGTAAAAGCAAAAAATGAAATAGGCTGGGGAATATTTTCTTCACGGTTTAAGTTTACAACAATAGTATCCGCACCATTAGCTCCCGTATTAGTATCTCCTGTGAACGGGGCAACATTAGTGGCAACAAATCCATTGTTAGACTGGGATAACTCAGTATTTGCAGAAAGTTACAGGATTCAGGTATCGACAGATTCAGGATTTACCGGCACAGTTTATGACAGCAGCAATATTACAATTACAGAATTTCAGATACACAATAACGGATTAACGATAAACACAACCTATTACTGGAGAGTAAATGCAACAAATATAGCTGGCACCGGTCCTTTTTCGATAATTTTCCATTTCACAACCGGTGCAACTAATATTTCCGGTAAAAATGAAATCCCGGAAGAGTTTAGACTTTATAATAACTATCCCAATCCGTTTAATCCAACCACGAAGATTAAATTCGATATACCGAAGCATTCTTACATTAAACTCATCGTATATGATGTATTAGGAAGAGAGATAATGACACTTATAAATGAAAAGTTAGGTGCAGGAAAGTATGAAGTGAATTGGACAGCAAGTGGTTATCCGAGCGGTGTATATTTTTTCAGACTTATAACGAATGATTTCTCTTCCACTAAAAAATTAATACTTCTTAAGTAATACTATCTTTTTAAGTAAGAATCCCTTTCGATTAATTCGGGTGGGATTTTTTACCTTCATTAAACATCAACAAACAATAACAAACAATAATAAACTTGATTATTTAACAATATAATTTTATATTGAAATGTAATCTAAATCATTAATCATGAATAATTCAAATCCGAATAGATTCTTTGAGACATTCTATGTCTTTCAAAATCATGAAGAATATTTCAAGAAAATAAGTCAGAAGGAAAAAACAGGCAGCTTAATCTTATACCAAGTTTTGATAATAAGTGCATTCTTATTTTTGTATGGAATTTCTATGGGAGCATATCATGGTTTTACTCAATCATTCATATCGGGAGTTAAGCTTTTAGTATTATTCCTTTCAACTCTCATTATATGTTTCCCCTCCTTCTTTATTATTCAACTTATACTCGGTTCAAGAATTAAATTCAAACAGGTAATAATAATCATATTAAGCGGATTCGTACTCACAGCTTCCATAATGTTAGCATTCGTACCTATCATCGTATTTTTTCTTATAACAGGCAACAACTATTACTTCCTGCAGCTATTGCACATAGCAGTGTTTTTATTCTCAGGATTCTTTGGTGTTCGGTTAATAATAGAAGCACTAAAATTCTCCTGTGAGAAAGAAAACATTTACCCAAAGACAGGTGTTACAGTTTTCCGTATTTGGGTTGTGATATTTACTTTTGTCGGAATACAACTGGCGTGGAATTTAAGACCATTCTTAGGGGATAGGGGTAAACCATTTGAGTTGTTCAGGCATTATGAGGGAAACTTCTACACTGCAGTAATTTATTCCTTTGATCAACTAATAAGCGACAAAGAAGAAAAGCTCAAACGACTCCCCTATCAAGATAAGAAAGAAAACGACACTTCAAGATTTTTTCATTTCGATAATAAATGAACAACGATATGGATGACATAATGAATTTAGAAGAGGTTGCGAAGTATTTAAAAATGAAACCGCAGACAATTTACACGTGGGCACAGAAAGGAAAAATCCCGGCTGCAAAACTTGGCAAGGAGTGGCGATTTAGGAAATCAATTATCGATGAATGGTTCGATAGTCACATTGATGGAAAGTTTAATGATTTAAAAAAGACTGTCTCAGGAAATAATGACTAAGAATTTCTAATTAATCTAATTGCTCTAATTCCTGCCTGCGTCAGGCAGGCCGAATAAAATCCCAAACTCAAATGTCCATTCACAAAAATATTTTCACTATTATTTACTATTCAAAAAGAAGTGTAAGCTTTAGTCATTAGTTTTTGTACTTTGGATATTTTTTAGACCAATTAGGTCAATTAGAAATTAGAACGATTAAGATAAATCATCTTACTTCCACTTGCTCTGTTCGTAATCGAAGGTTTATCAATACTAAATTACTTTTCCTCAAAGATTTTTGACTTTTATAAAGAGTACGATTTAAATATCATTTATTAAAATAAAATCTTTATAAACAAAAATTAAATACCATGAAAAAATATATTTCACTTATCGTTCTTATATTATTTCTAACTCCCTGCTTTCTTAATGCACAGGGTAGCTTATTGTCATTTTCTGAACTAAATAATGCATTTACTTTCCATTTGTTTGATGCGCTTGTAAAACCAGAAGAAGTTAATGTCTTAGATCTGTGTAACACAGAAGTCACTGAGCTCCCCGAAGGGACATTTTTCAAGAACCTTCAGGCACTTTATCTTGCAAATAGTCCTACTGCTATTACAAAATTTTTGGATAAAACTGCTGTAAAATTACACAGCCCAGAAAATATTCTAATATTAGACATAAGTAATAATAACCTGGAATCACTTCCCAATGGCATAGGTACTATGACAAACCTGGTTTCTCTAAACATAAGCGGTAACCCTGAATTAATAAAAGAACTTGACAAATCATCACCCAAGATTGCTAATCTGGAAATTCTGGATATGAGTAATAATAATTTAACTACGATCCCGGGCTTTATCAATAAGTTCGCTTTGCTCAAAGAAATTAACTTAAGCGGAAATATGATATGTGTTAAAGAACTTGACAAATCATCACCCAAGATTGCTGCTGTAGAAAAATTAGACTTCAGCAACAATGAACTTACTGCACTTGTTGATTGGTTATTGGAGCAGAAAGCTTACGAATCGTTCCCCAAGCTTATAGAACTTAATCTTACGGGTAATCCTTTAGAGGAGGGAGAGATTGAACAGATCAAGGAACTTCTAACAAGAACGAAAGTTATCTTCTAAATTTTTAAATATAAGAAGGTGTCACGATTTTCTTCGAGACACCTTTTGTTTCATTTATGTCTCTTCAAAATTATTAGCGAGAGGTCATCACTCGGAGAGGTGTTTTTTGAAAACTCAGCAATCTCTTCCAATAATTTTATTCCAGCTTCCTCAGCAGATACACCATTTAAATTCTTAGTAAACTCTTTCAAACGCTCTTCACCGTAAAAATCCCCATGCTCATTCCTTGCTTCTGTAACACCATCGGAATAAACAAGCAGCATCTCGTCATTAATTAATTTTAATTCCCTTTCCCTATATTTCATGTCTTTCATTATACCCAAAGCAGGCTCACCTTTAGGAAGCTGCTCTGTTAAAGATTTCTTAATTGTAAGCGGTGGCATGTGTCCTGCATTAATATATCGAACCTGATCTGAATCTGGATTTAGTTCGAGATAGATCATAGATGCAAATACATTACGAAGACTGTCGCGAAAAAATATCTGGTTCAACTTTCTTCCAAAAGCAGACAAAGAAGTGAAATCAGGCAGAAGGGCTCTTAACGTAGATTGCAGTTTAGCCATCAATAATGCTGCTCTTAAACCTTTTCCTGAAACATCACCAAGAGCCAATCCATAACGCTTGCTGCTTATTTTCAAGAAATCAAGAAGATCACCCCCTACTTCATTCGCTGAATGTGTATAAAGCCATACTTTCCACCCTGGAACTTTTGGGCTGCGTTCAGGCATTAACTCATCCTGTACATAACGCCCTGCTTGTAACTCATAACGAGCAAGCAACTTATCTTTCAATTCGAGCATTAACACAAAAAGCAAAATTAAAAAACCTATTATATCGGAGTTCTGACTAATTTCTATGTGTTCAGAAAAAATAATTTTATCAGAAATAAGTATGAAAATTACACTTAGTACTACAAGAATTCTTCGGGCGGGAGTCAGCTTAAAGAACATTCCCTTTATCAACCAGACAAAAATAAAAAACCACCTTTTAATCCGCCACATCTTCTCAAGACGTCTTTTCTTTTCTTCGCTTATATAAAACTCTTTTAGTTCTTTAAAATCTTTACTTAATGTACTTTTAATATCTTCTTTCTTGAGGTCGTCGAGAAGTGTTTTTCCAAATTTAGGTTCATCACTTGGGTTGGATGATTTATCGGTAGAATTTTTTTTCATAGATTCTCCTGTTCTGTTTAAACAAGAATGACATTTAATAATACGATAAAGCAATCAATAAAGTTATGTATTTTTACCTCAATTTCAACCTGAAAAACTTAAACTATCTCTATAAATACAAATTCTTAATTTTCAATTTACAATTTATAATGAATTCCCAATTACTAATTAACAATTTCCAAATCTTTATATCTACAGAAATCACATTTTGAAAAATATGAAATATTAATTCACAAATATGTGAAAATTAATCATTGAAAATTCACTGCAAATTGAAAATTGAAAATTATAAATTGTTTACAAGGAATTCCTATGGAAAAAATTGTTAAACTGAAAATTGAAAATTAGAATCTATATAATGATTAATTATTCTAGAGATTTGTAAATTTGACAATGATTGCATACAAAATAAGAGATGCTATACAAAACGACTTCGAAGCTGCATATAATATTAAAAAAGATGCTCTTCAATCATACGTCGACAAGACATGGGGATGGAACGAGGAGTTCCAAAGAAAATATCATGAAAAACATTTTGATACTAAAAACCTTCAAATAATAGAGGTACAGAAAAAACCTGTCGGGAGTTTGGAAATTCTTGATAAAGATGATCACCTCCTTATTTCCGGACTCTATATTATACAGAAATTCCAATCTAAGAATATTGGTTCAACAATTATCCGGAATATCATTGAAGATTCTAAATCAAAAAAGAGAACAATAAAGCTGAATGTGTTAAAAGCAAACGAAAGAGCTAAACAACTTTATGAAAGTCTGGGTTTTGAAACATACATGGTGGATAACATTTATTATAAAATGATATACAGACATAATAAATAAAATATTCAGGTATTTAAAAATGAATCACTATTTAACATATGAAACAAATCGACAGCGAACCTCTTTACAGAGACGGCAGATATTATGATAATCAACACAGAAATTTCAAAAGCGACATCCCATTTTACTTAGATCAAGCAAGGAAATATAGCGACCCGATTCTTGAGCTCGCTTGCGGAACAGGCAGACTCACAATTCCAATCGCAAAAGAAGGTTATAACATTACAGGTCTTGATATTTCCGAAGGGATGTTAGATAAAGCAAAGGAAAATGCCCGAAAGAAAAAACTTTTAATAAAATGGATAAGAGACGACGTAAGAACTTTCAAAATTAATAAAAAATTTAAACTAATCATTTTTCCTTTTAATTCGATTGCTCATCTGCACGACCTTGAAAGCATCGACTCATGCTTTGCAGCAGTCAAGAAACATTTAAAAGATGACGGACGCTTTATTATCGACATGTTCAATCCAAATTTTAAACGTCTCATAAGAAATCCAAAGAAGCGTTTCCCTGTAGACAAGTATACTGACCCTGATAGTAAAGCAACGGTTGTGATTACAGAAAGCAATACTTACGACGCTGCTGAACAAATTAACTACATTACATGGCATTATAAAATAGGGAAAAAAGAATTCTCGTATGAGTTGAACATGCGGATTTTTTTTCCTCAGGAATTAGATTCACTTCTTATTCACAACGGTTTTATTATTGAAAATAAATTTGGCGGCTTCGATTGCTCCAAATTTAACTCAAAGTCCGAAAAGCAAATATTAATTTGCAAGTTAAAGTAGTTACTATTGATTGATAAAATAATCCCGGTAAGCAAGGAACGATTATATGCTGACGTTGAAAAACTAACTTCAGTTAATCCTCCGAGAAATCATGCAAACCTATCGTCTCTTAACACAGTCGCCGATTATATCTTCGACGAATTCAAAAAGCTCAACTGCAAAGTTGAATTTCAAAACTATACTGCAAACGGTTATGAATATAAAAACGTTCAAACATCATTCGGTCCAGAGACGAAAGAGCGTATCATTGTTGGAGCACATTACGACGTTTGCGGAAACCAACCGGGTGCGGACGACAATGCAAGTGCTGTTGCAGGAATGTTAGAGATTGCAAGATTAATCAGTGAATTGAAACCGGAATTAAAATACAGAGTTGACTTCGCAGCATACACACTCGAAGAACCACCTTATTTCAGAACAAAATATATGGGAAGTGCTGTCCATGCAAAATCTCTAAAAAAAGCAGGGAGCAAAGTAAAGATTATGATCTGTCTTGAAATGATAGGTTACTTTTCTGAGGAAGAACATTCACAGAAATATCCAATCTTCTTTATGAAATGGTTCTATCCCGATACTGCTAATTACATTTTACTGATTGCCAAGGTGGGACAGTCTAAAATCGTTAATGAAGTAAAAAAAATTATGAAAGAAGGATCGGATATCGATGTTCAATCTGCAAACGTACCAAGATTTATTCCGGGGATTGACTTTTCGGATCATCTTAATTACTGGAACGAAAACTATGAAGCCATAATGGTTACCGATACAGCTTTTTACAGAAATCCTAATTACCACAGTGCATCTGACACAATAGATACTCTGGACTTCGATAAGATAGCTGAGGTTGTAAAGGGAATTTATTGGGTGGTGGTAAATCTTTAAAAAATTTTTATATAAAAACAATAGTTATAATATTTCGAGACTATTCTAATGATAGCACATTAACTCTATCTGAATTAAATGAAATTGAAAGTTCATTTTGGTTTTCTTATTTTTTAGTAAAATCTTATATATTATATTACAATCAAATTGAGAATACTTAATGTTTAAAAATTGGCCCTTCGTTGGTTTGTTCTTTAGTATAATGTTCTGCACACTCTACATTCTAAATTTTGAGATGTTCTTTAAAGATGCTTACTGGTCCTTCCGTCTTATCTTC
>JADHVP010000060.1 GCA_016783945.1 Ignavibacteria bacterium | reverse complement strand
TGCTACGAAGAAGACTCAACAAATCTTCTACTGAGTGATTATGTATCTCTAATTTTCTCATCTTTGCTCCTTTTAAGTTTTAGCAAAGATAACTAAAATATATTTAATATTGTATTGTTATATATTAGACTTTATATAACTTATTTTTTCTTTTTATGTCTGTTCTTTCTTAGTCTTTTCTTCCTCTTATGAGTAGACATCTTTGCTCTTTTTCTTTTTTTACCACACGGCATTTAGTAGAAATCTCCTTTTGAAATTTATTGTTTATTGTTATTAAAAATTTTTTATTTAACTAAACTTTGCTGAACTATTTTCTTAAACTCTTTCGATACTTTGAAGTGGGGGATATATCTTATACCAAGTTGAATTTTCTCACCTGTTTTCGGATTCCTCGCAATTCTTGGCTCCTTATGGTTGTTTTTAAATGTTCCGAAGCCTCGTATTTCGACAGATTCATTTTCCCTTAAAGCATCTATCACACAACTTATAAATCCTTCGACAACAATTTCAGTTTCTCTCTTACTCAATCCCGTTGCTTCGGATATTTTAGCTGCTATTTGTGCTCTTGTCATTTTAGAATTCGTTTTTTATTTTTCGTATTTGTATTGTAAAATTGGTTTTTCTAAAAATTCATTCTTGAAATCTTCTTTGAGTTCACGAATTTCCGAGTTAGTGGAACTCTCCATGAAGTAATCGAGCCAAGCCATCGATTTCTTTTCCTTAACGATAGTCGGTTCACCTTCGATACCACCCATATCAGCAGCAATTTGTATAGCATCTTCAAACGTTCCCAGCGTGTCTACTAATCTTAATTCCAATGCCTGCACTCCTGTGTACACTCTACCGGTTGCAATCTTCTTTAATTCTTCCATGTCGATTTTTCTTTCTCTGGAAACAACATCAAGGAATTGCTGAAAAGAATTATCTATTATATCTTGAATGTATTCAAGGTCAGCTTCGTTTGGTTTCCTGAACATATTACCGGCATCTTTTAATTCACCGCTTTTAACAGTTGTCGCTTCTATCCCGAGTTTTTCAGCAAGCTCTTTAATAGTAATAAATTGAGCTATTACACCAATACTTCCAGTTAATGAACCGGGATTTGATACAATCAAAGAACCTCCGCACGATACATAGTATCCTCCGCTTGCAGCTATCGGACCGAAAGAGACTATTACTGGTTTCCCGGAGTCTCTTGTTTTCCTTACTTCTTCATACATCTCTTGCGAAGCGGCAACTCCGCCGCCCGGTGTATTAATTCTCAAAACAATAGCTTTTACCGATTCATCTTCACGGAATTTTTTAAATTGTCTAACGATTGATTCCGAAGAAATAATCGTATAATTTAATTCAACAATAGCAACCTTGCCTTTACTATCTCCTTCACTAACGTATTCATAGGATTTATCGCTCTTAATGGAAATGGTTGTGATACTTTTTGCAAAGAACAAAAAAGTAATCCCAACGAAGATTAAAACAATAAGGATTAAGGAGATGAAAATCCCCCAAAACCATTTTGTACCAGAGGATTTTTTTGTTGTATCCATTTTTAAATAATTTTTAAATTATGGTTTTTCATTTTCAAGTTCTTTTGCAAGCTCATCTTTTATTTTTAATGCATTCACTGCTTTATCATTTTCGCCTAAGTTTGCATAGACTGCTACAAGTAATTCATAACATTGAATTTTTAACTCAAGGTTTCTATCCTTTGTAATCGATTCAGCTAATGGCTCTAACACAACAAGAGCTTCTGCGAATATTGGTTTATGTTCTTGACCTTCAGGATTTTTCATTCTTACTTTCTCTCCAATCTTAGCTTTTGATAAAGCATAATCGTAAGCAGAGGTTTCATAATATGTATTATCTTTTGGAAGAAATTGTATGTTTAAAATTTTATCGAAAGTTCCAGCAGCATTTTTAAAAGAGTTCAACGATTTCTCATTTAGTACATCCATTGAAGTAATAATTTTGTTTTTTTCATCTTCAGAAAGATTTTCTTCTGCTAATTTACTGCTAAGTTTTCCAATTTCTATATCTAAACTATTACTATAATTTATCGCACTTAGACCTGCATCAAAAAGAATAGCAGCTACTTTTATAGCAACACTTTCACTTTTTGATTTTTCCAAAATTGTAGTATAAACTTCCATAGCTTTGTCTCGTTGTCCTAATGCTAAATAACATTCTCCAATTGCTTTTAAAGATTGTAAACTGTCAGGAATCACATAAGATGCTGCAAGAAAATAATCTAAAGCCTTAGTAAAATTATCCACAATTCTTACTGAATCATGATTTTTTTCTGCTTCAACTCCAGCTTTAAACCATTTAGCACCCTCATTGAATTTTATTATCCAATAATCGGAAATATCATTTGCATAGCTTTTTGAAATTGAAAGAGATGTCTTTAGTGATTTTGCTCCATCATCATATTTTTTTAACTCAATCTGCGAAACTCCAAGCATATACCAGCCTTCATCATCTTTATTGTCAATTTTTAATCCTTTGAGAAGCTCTCTTTCGGCTTTCTCGTAATCGCCAGTTTTAAATGCTAATTTACCGGTTGTAGATTCAGCTGATGAACATCCGGATATATATACCATAAAACTAATTAAAAATAAGCTAATGATAATAGGCGAGTATTTCTTAATTTGATTATTCACTTTTATTTCTCCGTTGTTTGAAAATTAATAAATATTAAAAATATAATATACTTAATAAAAGAATTTTATTCAATTTATCTTTACTTGCTAAATCATATTTTGAGTTTTGATAATTTATGACAAAGATTCAAAAGTAAATTAGACAAAGGTAATAGTTAAACTTTTTCATTATTAATTTATTTTATTATTCATAAATTAGTTAAAGTAAAGGAACAGAGTTTGTTTTTTATACTTTTTTATTAGATATTTGTTTAATGAAATTTATTATTATTAATTGCTTTTGAGAAGAATCGTTTTCATATTAGTAATGTTATCTTTATTGTTTTTCTTCCAGAGCGAGAATTCTAAGAAAGTTTTTTTGTATGATAGTGATGGAAGAAAAATAGAAGTTGTTATAATAGATCCCGGTCATGGTGGAAAAGATCCCGGCACAATTGGTGTATCCGGAATTTATGAAAAAGATATTAATCTTGCTATCTCTTTGAAATTAATGGACTACCTCATCAAAGAATATGATGACCTTGAAGTTATATTGACTCGTGATACGGATGAATATATCGAATTGAGAGAGCGTGGGAAGATTGCTAATACTTACAGAGGTAATTTATTCATAAGTATTCATTGCAACGCAAGAAAAAGTGAGGAAATCGAAAAAAGCGGTTTTGAAATATATTTGTTGAGCTTGACGAGATTAGATGAAGCATCGGAAATTACTACCGATGAAAACAGATTCATAATTCCTGATAAAAATGATTCTATTATAACGAAATACATACCAAATAAAATCCTGTCTTCTCTAATTCTAAATTCCAATTTCAAAAACAGCGAAAGATTTGCAGTAATTTTACAATCTGAATTTGGGAAAGGTACAGATTTGATAAGCAGGGGATTTTATCAGGCTGGCTTTTTAGTTCTTGTTGGAGCATCAATGCCGTCGGTTCTTGTAGAGTGCGGATATCTTTCGAACAAAGAAGATGAAAAATATTTGAATTCAGAATCAGGACAAACTGAGATTGCTAAATCTATTTATAAAGCTATCAGGTATTTCAAATTTGATTACGATTTTGAGAATTCCTTAGTACAATAAAAAAAGCCATCCAGAATTAACTGAATGGCTTATATTCTTAACTTCCAATTTTCACTAACTTTACTTTATAATTCATCATACTCAATAGCTTTCTGTCTTTTCTCGATTCTTTTCGTGTCTTATAGTTTCCAATCATTACTTTAAAGTTAGCAGAGTCCTTGGTTATAATTTCTTCTAGAAAGATTGTGTCGAAATTAAGTGACTCCAATTTACCAATTAGTTCATTTGCTAATGATTTGTCAGCAAACATTCCGATTTCTATTGTATAACCGGTTAAGAATTTTATCCTGTTTGTTACATCATAATAATTCAGGTTATCTTCTTCTTCTATTTGCTGATAAATATTACCGTTTGCATCATCGGCATTAAGTGTAAGAACCTTAATTTTAATCTTTTTGTATGTAGCGAATACTTCATTGAACTCTTCCTCAGTTAACTCTAAGTCTTCATTGGACGAATTTGAGTTTCTACCGTACTCAATGAATACTTTGGAGGTGTGAGGAAATATTTCCTCAAAAAGATTAATAGGTGCTAAGCTTTCCTCTTCTTCCTTTTCTTCTTCTTCTGGATTATAGATTTCTATTCTAACTTTAGCTAAACCACCCATACCGATATCTGTTTTTGCAGCCTGTGACAGGTCAATTATTCTCCCTCTCACAAATGGTCCTCTATCGTTAATTCTTACGATAGTAAATTTTTCGTTATCAAGGTTTGTTACCTTTAGAAGTGTATTAAACGGAAGTGTCTTGTGTGCAGCAGTGAAATCGTGGGTATTAAATCTTTCACCATTTGCTGTCTTTCTACCTTGAAAACCAGGACCATACCAGGAAGCAATTCCTTCCTGAACGAAATCTGAAATTCCGTCTGTGGTCTTTGAGAATAATACAGAGTTATGCAAATCACTAATTGGACTCATTAAAATAAATGCGCATAATAAAAACGCACCAATTCTAAGTTTTAACAAATTACTTCTCCTATGTATGTTATCGAAATATATTTACAAAATTGAGCACATTTAATAATAAATCTTTTCGTGCTATACTCTTTTATGTTAAAGAACGATGTATAATTGTTTCTATGTTCAAAAACTTAACAAGCAAGTTACAATTTATTATTGTTAATGTCAACATAGATTTTATTATAAGTCAACGGGATTATGGCTGGTTAGATTCCGGAAGTTTATGTAAAAAAAGAATAATTAAGGGAGGATAATAATGAAGATATGCTGTTTTAATAAGTGTTTATATGTAAAAAAGAATTATCCTAATTTCTTATCGAATATTCTGTATGTTTTATAAATATGTGCTCCCAATTTTTCAGCAGCCTGAACCATAGCATAATTATCCTCTAAGACCCACGATATTTCACCTGCTTTGATATTTCTTTTATATCCTGTTTTTATTATGTGTTGGTAAAATATTGCATCTATTCCTTTTCTGTGATACTCAACATTAACTCCCATGATTATTACACGAAGTACATTAATTTTTTTCTTGTTTTTTAAAAACTTAAATATACCAAATGGAAAAAGTCTGCCGTTGAGGTCTTTTAAAACTTGATTTATATCCGGGAGACATAATGAAAAACCAATAGGTTTTCCATCCTTTTCAGCAAATAATATAAAATCTTCATCAGCTATGGGTTTAAGATTCTTTGCAACATGCTTAAATTCATCTTCCGTCATAGGTACAAAACCCCAATTTTCCTGCCATGCGTTATTGTAAACTTCTCTTATTCTTTGAACCTCATTATTAAAATCGGATAAATTAACTTTTCTTAATGTCAACTTTTCTTTTTTTATTATCATATCACTTATCCTTTTTAATCTTTTCATCAAATCTTCATTATTAATAACATCTGCTCCGATATATAGGGCATATAGATCTTTTGCCTTTTCAAAACCATATTCTTCGATTAATGATACATAATATTTTGGATTGTAAGGCATTAACATTACCGGAGATGAATCAAATCCGTCAATAAGAAGTGCACATTCGTCATTAGTGGAAGGATTTACGGGTCCTCTAATAACTTCCATTCCGTTTTCTTTCAAATATTCTGAAGCAGTATCAAATAATAATTTCGATACATCCTTATCGTTCACACATTCAAAAAAACCAAAAAAACCAACTTTATCGTTATAATATTTATTATGATTTTCGTTAACGATTGCCGCAATTCTTCCGGCTAATTTGCCTTCCTTTTCAGCCAGCCACATTTCCATTTTCGAATGATCATAAAACGGGTTCTTTTTTTTGTCTAAATTATTCTTTACATCAAACAATAATGGAGGTACCCAGTATGCATCATTTTCATAAATCTTCCATGGAAATTTTATAAATTGATTTTTCTCATAGTCATTTTCAACTTTCTTAATGGATATTTCTGGTTGGCTCAATTTGAATGTTTAAAATTTTAAAATACATCGGCAAATTAAATCATAATTCTTATAAATACAATTTAATTCAATATGAGATTGTAAAATTATATGTTATTTGTAATGCAGGTGTGTTTTTAAATATCTTCTTACGGAGATGGCACTTCCCAGTATACCGAGAAAAATCCCAATTAATATTAAATAAATTAAATATTGGCTTCCGATAAAATCAAGTCTAAGCTCATTTTGTCCAAACCTTGATGTGAAATACACATAAAGGAAATAAAGAAGAGCAACTGATAACAATCCGCCAAGGAAACCCTGTATAAATCCCTCTATAATAAATGGAGTTCTAATAAAAAATTTTGTTGCTCCAAGCAGTGTAAGTGTTTCGATAATCTTTCTTTTTGATGAAATTACGAGTCTGATGGTATTCGATACGAGGAATATCGATGATATTGTTATAATGATTAAGATAACAAGATTCAAGAATAAAATTCCAGAAGTGTTTTTTTCTATAATCTCAAGATTCTTTTCGGGGTAAATGATGTCCTGTACTTTAGGAAATCCTGCAATCTGCTTTTTAATTTTATTAATTCTGTCAATTGATTTGTATTCGTCGTATAAATTTATTTTAAGTGAAGCGGGCAGGGGATTGACTTCGAATATCTCGAGCATATCTTTGCCAAACTCTTTTTCGAAAATTTCGGCAGCTTTTTCTTTTGAAATATATGTAATTTTCTTAACTCCACCGATTGTTTTAATCTTTTCCTTTAACTCATCTAATTCTGTTACGGATATATCATCATCCAGGAAAACTTCTATTTCTACTTTCTCTTTGATTGAATCTATCATCTTATTCGAGTTTATGGAAAGTGTAAAATAAATAGCGATAAGGATCAGGGAAAGCATAATGGTGATTATCGAAGTCGTAGTTGACAACTTCGCCGATTTAAACCCTCTTAAAGATTCTTTTAATAAATACTTTAGTTTCAATTTTAAATTAATTTGTTAACTGATTTTTTCCCAGCCTCTCCTGTTAAGGTCCCAGAATATAATTAGTGCTGCAAAAAGCCCGATTAATAAAAGTACAATACCCGTTAAGTACTCTCCAAAAATAATCTTTCCGAATCCAAACAAAAACATATAAACTAATACAACTCCGCATACCCAATCTACGAATAAGAAGAAATATCCTTTATCCGATTTTACTTCCGGAAGTTTTGCTGCAATTTTCTTCCAGCCAACGCCACCGGGATGAACGCGTTCATAAAACGATAACAACTTTTCCTCTGATGTTGACTTAGTTATATAAGCAGTCACAATCCAGCTAAGTGTCGTGATAGGAACGATAACATACAGAGTATTCGGGAACGCTATTCCGAATTCTCCGAAATATAAAATTCCGTAAACGATAAAGGGTGTAACTGTTGCTACTATTTCGCTAATTGCATTAACTCGCCACCAGAACCACCGCAGTATTAACACAAGTCCGAGTCCAGCACCGCATTCGATTACGAAAGTCCACACTCCAGATATCGTTGTCATGATTGTTGTCACAAGTATTGATAATATCATAAATACTATTGTGATTAACCTTGCAACTGCTACGTAATGTTTTTCATTTTTACCTGTATTAATAAATCTTTTGTAAAAGTCATTTATAAAATAAGACGTTCCCCAGTTTAAGTGTGTTGCAATTGTTGACATGTATGCTCCGAAGAAAGCAGCAAGCAGAACACCTTTTAAACCTACAGGAAGAAAATCATTCATTGCTTTAACAAAACCCAAACCTTTATCAGCATGAGACAGGTCAGGGTATAAGACTAATGCAGATAGTGCAACTATAATCCAGGGCCAAGGTCTCAACGCATAATGAGCTATTTGAAAGAAAAGAGTTGCAAACAAAGAATTCTTTTCATCTTTGGCGCCCATCATTCTTTGAGCAATGTAACCACCTCCGCCCGGTTCTGCTCCGGGATACCACGATGCCCACCATTGCATCCCAATAAATGCAAGGAACGCAGAGATCGTAATAGCCAGAACACCTCCTGCGTCAGATATTGCTGTGTCGGAAGTAATCTGTGGAGTAAACTGAAATGCCCATTCGGGAAGCTTTTCCTGTAAACCGGAGATGCCGCCTACCTGCGGCTGGTTCAAGACAATTATTGCAAGTATAATACATCCAGCCATTGCCAGAATGAATTGGAAAGCATCTGTAACAGCAACACCCCACAAACCGGATAAAGCTGAATAAAATGCAGTCAAGAGCATGCATGCTCCCACAAAATAAAGAACATTCGTTTCGTTTATGTACTCTGGAAACATTCCCATCAGAATTTTCATCATAGCAAGGTTTACCCAACCCATGATAATAGTATTCATGAACACACCGAGGTAAATTCCTTTGAAACCTCTCAGGAAAGCAGCCGCTTTTCCGGAATACCTGAGCTCAATGAACTCGACATCCGTTAATATGTTTGCCCTTCGCCAGAATCTTGCGAAGAAAAATACAGTCAGCATACCGCCGATGACCATATTCCACCAGAGCCAGTTGCCTGCGATGCCGTTCTGCCCAACGAGTTCTGTTACGGCGAGGGGAGTATCGGCAGCGAATGTTGTTGCTACCATAGATAAACCCGCAAGCCACCAGGCGAGTTTTCTTCCCGAAAGGAAAAAGTTCTCGGTTGTACCGCTTGCCTTTTTCTTATAGATAAAACCTATTGCAAGAGAGATTGCGAAGTATAAAACGATTATGAGCCAGTCTATGAATTGCATTACTTAGAGTGTTTGATAAGTTAAATAATTCCGAAAATAAGGAAATTATTTTATAATTTGTATTTAAAATGGATAGGGTAGGGATATATGCCACGAAAACACAAAGGCACTAAGAAGCACTAAAACATTTTGTGAAATTTTTGCGCAATTTCTATAATGAAAAATATCATTCACTATTTAATACTATTTATTTTCTTTTGCCGTTTTTACTGATGCAACTAGTAATTTAATAATTTCCTCATTATCAGTGCAAAGACTTTCATGCATTTCTTTTTATATATAATCAGTATCGAATAATATTTTTAACCAGTATAATGTTTCATTTGCTTCTTTGAGTGCTACACTCATTTTATTTATGAAATCAGGTTTAGATTGAGCAAACTCTCCTTCACTAATCAAAGCTCCAATAGCTGTTCCCGATCTCAAAACTTGTTTACCTAAAACATATTCCTTGTTATCTTTACATAAATACTGATATAGTCTTACTATCCTTATTGAAAAATCATAACTCTTTTTCTTGAGAACATTTTTTTTCATTATTCATTTTTCATTATCATTTGATAAGCAGCATCTTTCTCGTTTCCATATAATCTCCGGATTTTAGTCTATAGAAATAAACTCCGCTGTTATAATTCTCAGCATTCCAAACGCCTGTATAAGTTCCTACCTTCAATTCCTTATTCAAGAGTGTGACGACCTCTCTGCCGAGAATGTCATATACTATTAAACTCACAAATCCGGACTTAGGTAAGTCAAATACTATCGTAGTACTCGGATTAAACGGATTGGGGTAGTTCTGATGTAATAAATACTTATCCGGTATTTTATTGCTGATATTATAAATAAATACTCCGCCGTTTGTCGTATGGAGTACTGTTCCATTTTCTCCCACAATCCAACCGGTGTTTGCATCTTTGAAATAAACAGAATTCAATTCCTCCGTCGTACCGCTATTCTGTGTTGTCCAGTTTGTAAATCCATTTGTTGTTTTTATTATTGTTCCACTGTCACCTACGACATATCCTGTGTTTGCATCGATAAAAGACACACTATTCAAGTCTACTGTTGCACTTCTGTTAGGTGGTGTACTTTTTAACCAGTTAACTCCTCCATTTGTTGTTGTTAGTACTGTTCCATACTCCCCAGTAATAACGCCTGTATTTG
This sequence comes from Ignavibacteria bacterium, assembly GCA_016783945.1. Taxonomy (GTDB): domain Bacteria; phylum Bacteroidota; class Ignavibacteria; order Tepidaquicellales; family Tepidaquicellaceae; genus BS750m-G4. The sequence goes on along the minus strand of JADHVP010000060.1, from coordinate 6,001 downwards.
AATTTGGAGGAGGAAGAAAATGAACACTAGTCAAATCCCATAGCGTACCGCTAATCTGTTGAACCCAGTTAACTCCACCATCCGTTGTTTTTATTATTATTCCGAAATCTCCAACACCATAGACTGTGTCTTCACCTACTTTACATACTGAAAATATATCATCAAATATATTGCTATTTTGTGTAATCCAGGTTGTACCTCCGTTTGTTGTTGCTTCTACTGTCCCTGCATCCCCAACTACATGGCCATACTCGCCATATAAATGGAAGTAAACATCATTCAAATTCTCCGACGTACCGCTATTCTGTGTAACCCAGGTTGCTCCACCATCCGTTGTTTTAATTATCGTTCCACCCTCTCCTGAAGCATAGCCTGTATTTGCATTGACGAAATAGACTGAATTAAGTGCACTTGGATGATAATACGCCATGGTCCAGTTTGCTCCACCATCCGTCGATTTAACTAACGTTCCTTTTCCTTTTCCACAAGCCCATATAGTAGTTCCATTATCCAAACTTCCGGTTGTTGGGAAGGAGCATACTGAATACAAGTCATCTAACATACGTACACTCTGTGTTTCCCAGTTATTTCCGCCGTCTGTTGTTTTTAGTATTATGTTAATACCAACGGCATAACCTGTATTTGAAGCAGGGGAATGAACTGATCCCAGGTTACCTGTTGTTCCGCTGGTTAGTAATACCCAGTTTGTTCCTCCGTTTATAGTTTTTAACAATGTTCCACCATCACCTGCGGCATACCCGGTATTTGCTGCAGAGAAATAAATTGAATTCAAATAATTTGTCGTACCGCTATTTTGTGTTGCCCAGTTTGTTCCCCCGTTTGTTGTTTTTACTATTGTTCCATTTTCTCCAACAGAACAGCCGTTGTTCGAATCAGTGAAATAAATAGACTTTAAGCGATTACTTGTACTGCTGCTCAGTGATGTCCAGTTTGTACCTCCATTGATTGTTTTTAGAATTACTCCGGAAGCTCCCACAGCATAACCTGTATTTTCGTTTATGAAAAAGACTGAATGTAAAGTTGACGAAATACTGCTGTTTTGTGTTACCCAGCTTGTTCCGCTATTTGTTGTTTTTAAAATTGTTCCGAGACTGCCTGCAACCCAGCCTGTGTTCGCGTTGGTAAAGAAGACTGAATTCAGATATTTAGTTGTTCCGCTCATTGCTAACCAGTTTGCTCCTCCGTTGGTTGTTTTTATCATAGCACCCTGATCTCCTGCAGCAAAGCCGGTGTTTGCGTTTGCAAAAAAGATTGATTGGAAAATCTTTGTTGAATCGATTTCTTGTGTTACCCATCTATCTCCTCCATTAGTTGTTTTTACTATTGTTCCGCGAAATCCTCCAGAATAATACGATCCAACAGCATAGCCTGTATTTTCATCCGTGAAATAAACTGATTTCCAGTCTCTGCTTAAAGTAGGGCTCTGGTTAATCCATTGAGCTTGTGTGTATGTTACAGTTAAAAATGTTAAGATGAAAAGTAAAGTGAATTTCATTTTTCCTTCTCCTGTTTTTAAATTTTCAAATTCGAATTGTTATAGTATGGTTTTTTTCCATCAGATAAAGTTTTAAATATTTGGTAAGTTCGTCTAATTCAAAATAAAGAAATTATTTTATAATTAGTATTTAAAATGTATTAATGATGGGGGAGCTGTTTTTAGTGTAGTATTATCACGCAAAGACGCAGAGGAACAAAACTTGTGTATAAGCAGAGTCTTCCGAAACTTTCACTACTCACACAAGAGAGTTGATTTAGATTCTGTTTAATTTCCACAGAGTCCCTCTATCGAGGAGACTCTGCGGAGACTGAAGGGTATGGAAGCCATTGCTGTTCATTCTAAACGCGGGAGTGAGGTGTCGTTCTCATTTTTCGACAAGGACGTGGACTCGCCCTTAATTGACGACCGCCCGAAGCTCGACCCCAGCAAGCCCGAAGAGAGAAGTTATTATGCTTATTACATCGAGCATGACGATGAGGTCGGTCAGCAGTCTGATATAGTTACTGTAGTTGTGCCGTAAGCGAAAGATGTTGTGTGATATTTGATGTAACCGCCGCAGTGCTGTAAAGTACTGTGGCGGTTTTGGGTTTAAAAAGAATTGAATAAGACTTATCTTCATATAAGAAAAATCTTAGAATTAAAGAATACAAAATATAATTTTTTAATTTATTTTAATGAAAAAGAATAAAGCAAAACATCTAGATGAAAATTTTATTGAATGGTCATTAAAACACCATTTAAAATTTTATAGTAGTGATTTTTTTCCAAAATCGTTTGAGTTCGATGCTATTAAATGTAATTGGGACGAGGTTAAAGACATGATAAAAAAGATTGATATAAGTGAATACTCACCAAAATCTCCGAAAACAATGCTAGCTTTAAAACCGAATGGTAATTTTAGAATTGTTCATAATTTGCAACCTATTGATTCAATTATTTATACTTCATTAATATATGAAATTTGTAGGAAAATTGAGAAATATAGAATATCAGAGAGAAGAAAAATTGCTTGTTCATATAGAATAAAACCTACTTCAGATGGTTCATTTTTTAGAAAAAATGATAATGGTTGGAATGATTTTAAAGATAAAACTGAGAAGTATTGTGACAAATTTAAAGATGGTTTTGTTCTTGTTGCAGATATTGCAGATTTTTATAATCAAATTTATACCCATAAAATTAAGAATATAATTGCAGAAGCAGGCGAAGGAGATTTAGATAATGAAGCTGAAATTATTGATTATTTTTTATTGGATTTAAATAAAGGGATTTCTAAAGGTATTCCAGTTGGTCCAGCTGCGAGCATAATACTATCCGAGGCTATTATGGGAGATATAGACAATAAAATTTTAAAATACTCTTCAAATTATGTCAGGTATGCTGATGATATAAGAATTTTTGCTAAAAAGAGAGATCAACTTGAGTTTATTTTACATGAATTAAGTGATTATATTTACAAAGTTCATAGGTTAATTTTTGCGGGTGACAAAACTAAGATATATGATATAAATACTTTTACGGAAAGGTATTTTATGAAAGAAGAGAAGGAAGAAAAGTTAAATATAATGTCTTCACTAGAAGATGAAGCAAAGGAAGAGTTAGAAAGTAGACTGGATGAAGGAAATCCGTATACAAATGAGTATGAATTTAATAATGTTGAATATGATAATATTCTTTTGGAAGTATATAAATCTAAAGAATTTAAGATCCTAACAGACGCTTATATGAAAATAATCAGAGAAAACGTTCAATTAGAATATCCAGATTATGTTACATTAAGGCATGTAATTAAGAAATGTGGTTATTATCGTATTAAAAAACCTATTAAATTTATTTTAAATAACTTTGAATTTTTTAAACCAATAATACGCGAAGTAATTTTATATTTCAATAAAGTATTAAATGAGAAAACAGTAAATAATAATATCAATTATTTTAACGAGATATTTAAAAAAGATTTTTATAAAAACTATCCATACATAAATATGTGGATGTCATTTTTATTTAGAAATAAAAATTTTAAAAAAATTAAATTACGAACTGACTATATTGAAACCTTTTATGATAAAACTTTTTATGCAGCTCTAAAAAATGATAAAACATTTATAAAAGGGCTTAAAACAGAAATTGACGTACAAAAAACAAGAGATAAGCATGCTATAATATTTTGTTCAAATATACTATCAAAAGATGAAAGAAATCATTTCCTAAGAAGTATAGAAAAAAGTAATGATATATTAGATAGAAGTATTGCTAAATATGTCAAGTCATTCAACTAATATGTTTTTCAATTTTGATATTCTCACCAACAATAAATAATATGAAACCTGATGAAAATCAGAACTAACATTCTTTTCACATCACTCATAATTTTCTTCATAAGCAGCACATCGCTTTCACAAACTGACACAACCGAATCGGCATAGCCTCAAGATGAACCTCTCAGCCTTTTATATTCACATTGAAAATATTTAAATAAACCTATATTTTAAAACAGGTCATTTCTATTATGAATATATGTTGTGTTAATTGGCGGAATCAATAATTACTAAGTCTCTTTGAAATCCCTCATAATTTTGGAGTAGGTATTTCATTTTTATCTTCACTGTAAGATATTTTATCTAAAAATCGTATTTAATATTTTCAGCTCTTAAATCATGAATGAAAGAGCAAATATAAACCAGTACGAATTGATTGGTATTACTTAACACGTATTTCCAGTCGGTTCGTTTTTTTTATTTTATTCGGAGGAAAAATTGAAAAAAACAAAATTCTATCTGATTCTAACGGCTATGATGATAATGAGTTTTCATCCCTTTGAGACAAGTTTTCAAGCATATAGCCAGCAGTCAATATTTAACATTGGCACGGGAACAACATGCGAAGTACAGGCAGGTGTCGATATCTGTGTAGATACAATATTGGTTAATGGTACATTCATATTGAACGGAACGTATTGTGGATTACCAACCGGAATGATATCTACAAACACTGAGATACCAATGGAATTCATGCTTTATAATAATTATCCAAATCCGTTTAACCCTGTAACACATATAAAGTTTGACTTACCAATGCAGACAAACACAAAATTGATTTTGTATGATATGCTCGGACGCGAAGTGGCAAGATTAGTCGATAAAAATTTACCTGCGGGTAGCTACACTGTAATTTATAATGCTTCCGCTCTATCGAGTGGAACTTATTTTTACAAAATTATCACAGATGAATATACTAACATAAAGAAGATGATTCTTGTAAAATAAATTGCTAAGACTGAAGAAAATTAAATGTGTGCAAAATTATATAACAAATAATAAACAATAAAAATCATAAAAAAAACATGACCATGAAACTTACAAAGCTAACATTAGTCTTATTATTATTAATCTTAACAAACGGTGTATCACTGTCTCAGAATATGACAGTAACACTTGGCACAGGCGGATTGTTCACAATTAAAGATACGTCAAATAATTATCTTACATTAAGCCAGTTAACAGGTCAGGTAAATATATTACGAAACTTGCGGCTTGAGCTTACAGGAAATGACTCTACTATAGGGGTAATATATAAAGGAGTCAATAGGTTTATACATGATTTTAGACCTTCAGGAGTAGATGGTCTTAATACATTTGTAGGAATAAATTCCGGTAATCTTACTATGAGTGGCATAAATCCCTGGGAAGCAAGCAATAATACAGGTGTTGGTTATTTTTCACTCACCAACTTGACTACAGGTTCATGGAATACAGCAGTAGGTACATATTCTTTAAAATCCAACACCACAGGTTATAATAACACAACTTTGGGTACTTTTACAATGAGAAAAAACACTGAAGGTCATAGTAATACAGCGGTGGGTACTTTGTCCTTAGATTCCAACACCACAGGTAATTTTAACACAGCTGTGGGTACTTTTTCATTACGAATCAACTCCTCAGGCAATCGTAACACATCCATAGGTTATTATACACTGGTCAATAACTCTACAGGTGGTGATAACACAGCCTTGGGTTGTACTACGGGCTCATCAATAACCACAGGCAGCAATTTAACATGTTTAGGATATGATGCAGAGCCGACGTCAGGTTCTGCTACAAATCAAATAACACTCGGCAATAACCAGGTCACCTCACTTCGATGCAACGTTACAACGATTACAAGCTTATCCGATGCAAGAGACAAGAAGAATATTAAAGATTTAAATATCGGTCTTGATTTTCTTATGAATGTTAAGCCGCGTCTGTTCAACTGGGATAGAAGAGAATGGTATGATGATAATGTTTCCGACGGGAGTAAAATCCAGGAAACCCCAACGGCTGGTTTCGTTGCTAAGGAACTTGATGAAGTTCAGATAACACAAAACGCCGAATGGCTGAACCTTGTATTGAAAGACAATCCCGAAAAGTTAGAAGCAACACCGGGCAACCTTCTTCCAATAATGGTTAAGGCAATACAGGAATTAAAAATCGAAAATGA
>JADHVP010000010.1 GCA_016783945.1 Ignavibacteria bacterium | reverse complement strand
AACTGAACTGTTCGTATGCTATGAGGGAAACTTTTGAATCTATTATAATATTCTTATCATCGGGTAAGTAAACAATGACATCGGGTTTTTGAAGCTTCCCGTCTGTGCTCTTAAAACTCTCCTGAATTTTGTATTCCCTATCTTTCATAAGACCAGACTTTTCAAGAACACTTTCAAGTATGAACTCTCCCCAGCTGCCCCGTGCTTTCGAATCACCCTTCAATGCTTTAGTAAGGTTACTTGCGTCCTTGCTCATTTGCTGGTTGAGTTCGTGCAGTGTTTTAATCTGCTGTACAAGACTTGCCCTGTCGCTCGATTCTTTTAGATATTTATCTTCGACCTTCTTTTCGAAGTCCTTTATCTTTTCACTCAAGGGCTTAAGTATTTGGTCTAAATTTTCCCTGTTTTGCTCTGTAAACTTGACGCTTTTCTCCTCAAGAATTTTATTTGCAAGGTTCTCAAATTCTTTTGTGAACTTCACCTGTAACTTTTCTATTTCCTTTCTTTCTTCGTCCAGTCTTTCCTGTAAATTAGATAGCTCCGTTTTGCTTGCTGATAATTCCGAGTTCAGTTTTAAGACTTTGTCCCTCTCGGTTGAAAGCTCGTTCTCTGTTTTTTCTATTTCTTTTTGTAAAAGTGAGCTTCTTTCTTCTGATTTACTCACTCCACTTTTAAATTTATATTTACTTATAAAAAATGTGAAAAGAGTACCGATGAGAATTCCTATTATTAAATATATTATTTCCATTTAATTTTTTAAAAGAATATTGTGATTATAAATTATTTTTACTTAAAAATAAAATTACTTTCTTTATTATACAATTTCAAATTAAAACAAAAAAACCTGCTCTCTTTAAAAACGGGTTTATATAAAAATTGAAAATATAGATTATTATATCTAACGTTTCAATAAGATTGTTGATAATCGGCAATAAAACTTTTATTTTGTAATAATTTAAGAAACTGTATAAAATTTTACTTAACAATAATTAATTCGCAGTTTAATTATTAGTTAGCTGCAAAAAGAACAAACGATAAATGTTAGCAGAAATGGCAAATGAAAGAATAACTGAAAACCTTGTTCGTGATATTTTAAGAGCCCTTAAATATTATGACAGTAAAGATACTCAAATTGAAGAACAGAAAAGCCAAATTGTGGAAGTAAAAAAGCTTCTGAAAGGAGCAAGCAAGACAGGCAAAGGTGGAGCAGGAGCTCCAGAGTTTATTGTGTCTACATCAGCAACACCCGACTTCATCATTATCTTTGAATGTAAGGCAAAAACCAAATATCATGAGAGCCTCAAAAGAAACAAGCCGGTTGTGTATGCCGTTGATGGTGCGTTGCATTACGCCAAACGTCTTTCAAAATCTTATAACGTCATTGCCGTTGCAGTAAGCGGACAGACCAAATCAGGTCTTAAAATATCAAACTTTCTACATCCTAAAGGTGCTAACCAACCTAAAGAACTTACAAACAAGTCAGGCAAGCTAATTACATCAATAATATCCTTTGAAGACTATATTGAGCACGGCACTTTTGATCCTGAAGTCGCCAAAAAGCGCCATCACGACTTGATGGAGTTCTCAAGAGAACTCCACAACTTCATGAGAGACCATGCTAAGCTAACAGAAAGCGAAAAGCCGCTTCTTGTTAGTGGGACCCTCATTGCATTAAAGAACAAAGCATTTGCAAAAAGCTATGACGCACACAAACCAGAAGACTTGCAAAAAGAATGGATGCGGATAATCAAAGAAGAATTCAAAAAAGCCAACATTCCCCACTCTAAGGAATACAGCATGACACAGCCGTATTCTTCTATTGCAGTTCATCCGAATCTAGGAAAAGCAAATAAACGGTTCCCGAAAGGTGTCTTATATGAACTGATAAGAATGCTTAATGAAAAAGTTTGGCCATTCATAAGTGTTTACCATGATTTTGATGTAGTCGGACAGTTCTACGGTGAATTTCTCAAATACACAGGAGGAGATAAGAAAGCACTGGGCATTGTTTTAACACCAAGACATATCACAGAACTCTTTGCTTTACTTGCCAACGTCAAAAAAGACAGCAAAGTCCTTGACATCTGCGCTGGAACGGGAGGCTTTCTCATTTCAGCAATGCACCAGATGTTCAAACAAGCTGTGACAGCAAAGCAAAAGAAGAAAATCAAGGATAAAGGTTTAATCGGAGTTGAGAACCAACCTCAAATGTATACTCTTGCTGCAAGCAACATGATTTTAAGGGGTGATGGGAAAGCAAATCTTCATCAAGGCAGTTGCTTTGATAAAGCGATAAGTAAAGAAATCAAAAAGCATAAGTGCAACATAGGCATGCTTAATCCACCTTATTCCCAAAGCGATGAAGATTTGCACGAGTTAGTTTTTGTTAAACACATGCTTGACTGCTTGGTAAAGAATGGAACTGGAATAGCAATAGTTCCCATGTCTTGCGCCATTTCGCCTCATCCAATGAAGGAAGACCTGCTAAAGCATCATACGCTTGACGCAGTTATGTCAATGCCAACAGAGCTATTCTATCCTGTTGGAACCGTTCCCTGTATTATGATTTTCAAGGCCCATGTCCCCCATGAACAGAGCAATAGAAAAACATGGTTTGGCTATTGGAAAGATGACGGTTTTATCAAGACCAAGCACAAAGGAAGAATTGACCAATACGATAAATGGTCTTTAATCAGAGACCGTTGGGTTGAGACCTACCGCAATCGTGATGACATTCCTGGGGAATGCGTTAAGCAATACGTCACCCATAATGATGAATGGTGCGCTGAAGCATACATGACCACCAACTATGCCACTATTACCCAAGATATTTTTGAAGAAACTGTCAAGAAATACATGATTTTCAAACTCAATAATGGCGTGTCATGAAGTTAGTTCCCGTTTCTAAAATTTTCGATGTCAAGTATGGGGTAAACCTTGAATTAAATAAGCTGACCCAAGACCCCAACGGAGTAAATTTTGTTTCCCGCACATCAAAGAACAATGGTGTATCTGCTAAAGTCAGGTCACTCAAAAACAAAACGCCAAATCCTGCGGGTACCATCAGCGTTGCCAGTGGTGGGTCAGTCATGGAAAGTTTCTTGCAAACCGAACCCTATTACAGCGGTCGGGACTTATACTATTTGGTACCAAAAGCAGAATTTAACGATGGAGAAAAACTGTTTTATTGCACTTGCCTTAGAGCAAATAAGTAACGCTTCAATTATGGTCGCCAAGCAAACCGCACATTAAAGGAAATCCTAATTCCCGCAAAATCATCAATCCCAAAATGGGTGAATAAAACAAACATTCATCAGTATGACAATGCGAAGGACAATTTCAGCAAAAAGCCCACACCGTCATTAGACACCACAAAATGGAAATGGTATCAGTTGCAAGACCTTTTCACCATTAAAAAAGGTAAACGCCTAACAAAAGCCAACATGATAGAAGGTAATATTCCCTTCATTGGTTCCATTGATTCCAATAATGGTTACAGGGAATACATCGGTCAGGAACCAATTCACACAGGTAACACCATAACCGTCAACTATAATGGTTCGGTAGCAGAAGCATTCTACCAGCCAAATCCATTTTGGGCATCAGATGATGTGAACGTCCTGTATCCCAAATTCAAGATGAACCAATACATTGCCCTATTCTTTGTTGCTCTAATCAAAATGGAAAAATATAGGTTCAACTTTGGCCGAAAATGGCACATGGAACGAATGAATATTTCCGAGATCAAATTACCAGTATTTGAATCAGGTATTCCTGACTATGGTTTTATGGAAAGGTATATTAAGTCATTGCCTTTTAGCAAACGTATATAGGTAGCTAACAAGTCGCTATACCTGTCCTCTATTTCGCTATGCTTCATAGCGGCAGGTGAACTCAATCGTTAGGCGGAATCCTTTTGATATAAGAACAAGGAGTATGTTAGATGAGTGAAGAACATACAGAAGTTTCGAAAAACCATGTCCTCCTTTGATAATTAGTAAAAAAACTTGTATCTTATAATATCTTTTAAAGCAGTATAAATTTTACTTAACAATAATTAATTTGCAGTTTAATTATTAATTATGTATTTAACATGAGGAGTTCAACATAATGAAATGGGAATACAAAACTATCAAACTTGCAACCAAAGGTTTCACAGGCGGCAAATTTGATGAAACCAAATTAGATAAATTATTGAATGAACTTGGTTCACAGGGATGGGAATTAGTATCAGCCTTTGATACTAATCAGGGGTATGGTGAAACTCGTGATGTAGTTGTGATATTTAAACGAGCTCAATAAAAAATGGCATAACAAAGTACAGCACTCCTTAGCTGCAGGTGAGATTTTTCGTTATAAAGCAAAATATTTATCTGAGGTTTTCTAAGCAAAGCATATCATTTACAAATTACGATTGCAAAAGAATATAGTTTTTGCAGTGAACCGTTTAATCATATCTTCCATTTTACTTACAAGTGTGTTTTAATTACCCTTATTTCTTTTTACTAATCACCGATTATAAATAAATTGGAATATTAACTTATATTTGCGTAACTTGCACACGTTATTATTATTTAAAAAACTATTATTAATCAGGAATTGATATTATGACTTTTGAAGAGATAGGAATTGAAAATAAATATATCCGCGCAATTGAAGATATGGGATTTAAAGATCCTATGCCTGTTCAGGAAAAGGTAATTCCTCATTTACTCCAAAAAGATTGTGACGATATAATTGGATTAGCACAAACCGGTACCGGTAAAACAGCCGCCTTCGGTCTGCCTTTAATTCAAAAAACAAATCCATCGGTTAAGCATGTTCAGCATCTGATACTTTGCCCTACACGTGAGCTTTGTTTGCAAATTTCGGATGATTTAACCGAATTCGCGAAGTACGACAGCGTTGTTAAGATAACTGCGGTGTTCGGCGGTGCAAACATCGAAAGGCAGATTTGCATTATTAAAAAAGGTGTACATATTATTTCAGCCACACCGGGTAGACTGCTTGACCTGATTAACAGAAAAGTAGTAAAGATTTCGAAAGTAAAATCAGTTGTACTTGATGAAGCTGATGAAATGCTTAACATGGGTTTCAGGGATGAACTTGAAGCAATCCTTAAAGAAACACCGGAAGATAAAAACACTTTACTTTTCGCCGCTACAATGCCGAATGAAGTTCGTAAAATGGCTAACCGGTTTATGAAAAACCCCGTTGAAATTACTATCGGTAAAAAAAACGTTGGTGCCGATAATGTTAACCATGTAAGTTATATGGTTCATGCACGCGACAGGTATTTAGCACTAAAAAGAATTGTAGATTATTATCCCGAGGTTTACGGAATAATCTTTTGCCGAACTAGGAAAGAAACTCAGGAAGTTGCTGATTGGTTAATTCAGGACGGATACAATGCGGATTCGCTTCACGGTGATTTATCCCAGCCTCAAAGGAGTAAAGTGATGGCGAAGTTTCGAATAAAACATTTAAGACTGCTTGTTGCCACCGATGTTGCAGCACGCGGACTTGATGTTGAAAATCTAACTCACATTATCAATTATAATTTACCGGATGAGTTGGACCTTTATACTCATAGAAGCGGAAGGACCGGAAGAGCAGGACGAAGCGGCACTTCAATTGTAATTGCCAATCTGAAGGAAAAGCATAAGCTCAAAATGATTGAAAAAAAGATCAATAAAAAGTTTGATAACAAACCCGTCCCACCGGGTAAAGATATTTGTGAAAAGCAGCTTTTCCATTTAGTTGACAAAATGGAGAAAGTTGAAGTAGATAATGAAAAAATTGACACTTTCCTTCCGGTTATTATGCATAAGCTTGAATGGCTTGACCGTGAAGAGTTGATTAAAAAATTTGTATCCGTCGAATTTAACAGGTTCCTTGACTATTACAAAAACACTCCCGACTTAAACGTGCCGAAAAGCCTGGGAAAACACAGCGAACAAAAAGGAGCAGTTGGTAAACGTGCTGCCGAAAGATTCACCCGCTTTTTTATTAGTTTGGGAAAAACGGACGATCTCAAACCGGTTGATGTAATCGGGATGATTAACGACTACACAAATATTCGAGGTATCGACATTGGTGCGATAGACATTCTGAAAAACTTTTCTTTTTTTGAAGCCGATAAATCATATACAAAAGAGATATTAAAAGGATTTAAAGGAAGATCGTTTAAAAAACGTAAAATCAGTCTTGAAGTTGCAGATAGTAAAAAGAAAGAGACAAAATCTGATTTCGGAAGAAATAAAGAGAGAAAAAGTTTCAAGAAAGGATCAGTAAAACCAAAAGCTAAACGAAAGAGAAGAAGAAAATAATTCAAATCAAGATGCATCATGTAAAACTTTACTATTCTCAACATTACAATGCAGTCTAAACACAAGTATTGAAAACATCATTTATTGTAGATAACATTTCAATAAAATTGTTGATAAACGGTAAAAACACTTTTATCTTATTATAACTTATTAAGCAGTATAAAATTTTACTTAACAACAATTAATTATACTTATAAAAAATGGAGATAATACTATGTCTAAAAGTAAAACTATATTTTTAGTAATATCGCTGTTAATTATCATCTTCTCAAATTATCTATACGGGCAATCACAAGAGAATTCCCCAAAAAAAGTATACAGATACTGTTATGTAATTAAATCAAAAGATTGGTATAAGAATCAGGAAAAATTATGGAAAATAGAAATATCTAAAAATCCGAATAATGAAGATGCCTGGTACAATTATTTTTTTGCTAATAGATATGCAAGTTTTGGAATGGATGAAAATGAGCGAAAGAAACTCCTCAATTCAATAGTAGATGATATTGGGAAAGCAATTCCAGATTCATACTTGTATCCCTATTTAAGATATTACAATGGCGAGCGTAAAATTGAACATTTAGAAAAAGCGTATCAATTAAAACCGGATTGCGCAGATTTATATTGGGATTTCATTCAATATTATGAATTAAATGGAATGAAGCAACAGAAGAAAAAATATTGTGAGAAACTTTATTTAAGCAAAGACATCATTTCAAGCCTTTACGATTACAACTTTAATATGCTTAATTCAACAGAAAAGAATTCTATCCTGTTTACTAACGGAGATAACGATAATTACCCGGCGTGGGTACTACAAGAAACTAAAGGTGTGCGTCAGGACGTAACGGTACTAAACGTTCACACTGTTTTTGTACTCCGAGATTATTTAAAAATAAAACTTAAAGAAAGAGAGCTTAATATTGATGTAGATATTTTATCAAAAGAAGATATTGCTACATTTTTAAAAGAATTAGTATCCTCAATTAAAAATATATATCCTGAGACCCCTATTCATATTGCACCTACCGTGTATTATGAATATAAAAAAGAAGTAAATGATAAATTATTTACGACAGGTCTTGGTTACACGTACAGTGAAGAACTAATTGACAATTTAGCCTTAATCAAAAAGAATCTTGAACAAAACCTCAGGCTGGATCACTTAGAATACAATTGGTACAATGAACATCATGTGTCTCAATCAATGATGGATAGATATAATTTAAACTACATACCTGCTTTTATGGAGCTCGCCAAAGCGTATAATTCATCCGGAGAATTCGAGTCAGCTAAATTCTGGAAAGATAAATCTATTTTCTTAGCAAAGAAAGCAAACGATGAAGATTTAATAAAAAAGATAGAAGACGAAAATTGGTGATAAGGGGAACATTCTGATCTAAGAACAAGAGGTATTATATATTAGTGATGAACATTTGCGCCTGCCCCTATTCCGAAGGAACCACTACTTGGCGGGGAAAGACCTGACTCAAAAAACAACATTTCAATAAGATGGTTGATAATTAGTAAAAAAACTTTTATTTTATAATGATTTAGGAAACCGAATAAATTTTTCTAAATAGTATTAAAGTTGCAGGTTAATTAACAGTTATTTGGCTCGAAGCTATCACTGATATACAAAACATGAAAAGGCATAGTTGTAAAGGTTTGGTCATCAATAGCCTGTGTAAGGGTTCAAAATTTTGGCAAGATATATTGAACTTTACAAAATGCTCCTGACTATAGATTGTCACTTGCAATTTGGCCAATTTTATTGTACACTAAATCATAAAAAATAATCTTAGTTAACGCTAATTTGCCCGACAGGGTATTATGTACTGCCCTGCATAGATTTAAAAAGGAGCTTGCACTTCGCTCAGCTTATTAACCAAAAATAATAAACTTTTTTAAGTTTATTGGGATATCAGGAGTAAAGTAAATGATGAAAAGAAAAATTAAACTCGTCCTTACAATGGTATCATTTTTGTTGTTTTTTGTTTCATGCTCGGTAAGAGGCAACAGTGATTCTGTTACAATGAAAGTTTATTCTTCTCCGATACCAGTATCAAGCGATGGAAAAATAAATATCGCATATGAAATCGATTTTTCACTATATATGGAGCAAGGTTTGAGATTGGTACAAGTGGATATTATTGATAACGCAAAAGGAAAAGTTATTGAAAGCTACTCCAAGTCCCCTCTGAATTCACGCCTCGTATTGCCATCATCACCCATACCTACAAAAGAAGAAATGTGGGACGGCACAAAAAAACAGTGCTATCCTGTTCTGTATATTTGGCTAAAATTGGAGCCATCTGACGTTCCAGGGGAAATATCTCATAAATTCATATTTGTGAATGAGCAAAGCAATAATGTGCAAACAGTTATGAAAGGGGCGGTTACTCAGATAAACAATGTCGCACCGATTATTATTTCTCCACCAATGCGAGGCCAGGGATGGCTCTCTTTGGAAACAACTGAACTGTTTACGCATCATTTTAAAAATGAGGTGACGTATAGAAACGAACCGTTGCACCCTGAACGATTTGCCATTGATTATATGCAAATAGATTTAGATAATAATTTTTTCGTTGGCGATGAGAGCGAAAATAAAAGTTGGATTTGTTATGGCAAGGAAATAATAGCAGTGGCTGATGGCATTATAACTGCTCTACATAAAGGCGTTGCGGATAATGTTCCTGTCGGCAGCGTTCCCGAAGATTTGGCAGTTATCGATATGGCAGGAAATTATGTGATACAGGATATTGGCCGCAACCATTTCGTTGCATATTGTCATATGATTCCAGAAAGCATTCAGGTATCGATTGGGCAAAGGGTTAAAAAAGGTGATGTCCTTGGACTTATAGGCAATTCTGGGATGTCAGGAGCCCCCCATTTGCATTTTCAAATTACGAACGGAAATTCATTTATAGGAAGTGACGGTCTGCCTTATGTTTTAGACGCATTTTCGATAACAGGCTATGCAATTTTAGACCAGGATGAGGGTGATTTGGGTGATTTAATAATAAGCAAATATCCAGAGCCGATATACAAAGAAAATGAATTGGTGGAAAATCTCAAAGTTTTGAGTTTTTAGTAACCGGGAAGCATGCATCAAAGGCTTACAATTTAAACTAACAAACTACAAGGTCAATTTGCAGGCCGATTCTGTCAGGTCAGCTAGAAATTAACTATCTCTTTTTATTTAAAATAGTTTTTTAATGTTAGGGTTTCACTGATTTTGGGTCGCCCATTAAAGGTTGTATCAAGCTATGTCATCGAATTATCGGGGTTTTAATCCAAAAAAACTGGTGTTTCTTGGTCCTTAGATTGCACTTTTTACCATCAAAAATATGATTGCAAAAATTAAGTAAAGCTAACTAGGTTCTCTAATTTCGTAACTGTCTATTGTGTAGCTTCCTGCTATGAATCTTGATTATGGAACATGCAAAAAAAGGACAATGATTGTTTCATGAATTTTAGCTTCAAAAAAAATATGTTTTGTGTATTTGAGTGAAATTAAAATTTGGTGAGGGAGAAACGCAAATAACCATGGAATCAACCTGACACAAAAGGCTGTGGCCTCGATTTGTGCTATTGCAAATCATAGCAAATCGTGTCAGTAAAAGTTCTGTTAGTAGTTTTGTGCAGGTTATTCCAAACGTTAGCACTTTCTTAAGTTAAATATGAATTTAAATATTAATTTTAGTTCATTGACAGTAAATAATGAAGATTTTAATTTGTTACTCAATTAACTCTACTACCGCCTCATTCGATTCCACTGTCCCCGTCCATGCACCAATATGTATCTTCGTAGTTGCATGGATATGTTCATGTTCAAAGTCATAATAGAAATTCTCTTCTTTAGTTCTTGTAACTTCATATTTGAGATAAATCTTTCCCGGTGATACTCTTGCTATCTCATCTGTTTCAGGATCGTAACTCCACCATGCCCTATAAGAATATGTATGGCTTATTGAATCCCCTGCTTCAAGTAAAACATACTCACTCTTTGATTCGCGCCAATCAGCCCTAACAAACAATTCTACTGGAAAGACTTCTATTGTCTTGCCATCCTCAAGTTTTGCAGTAATAAAACTCCTATCGAAATAATAAATTGGACGATCACCTGTATTTTTAATCGTATAAGTAAGTTGTATATCATCTCCAAGTTTGACAATATCTGTGTCAGCTTTTAATGTTACAGTAATTTGTGCTTCTGAGCTTTGGGGAGATAAGCAGCAAAGAAAAACAACAATTAGTATTATGTATAAGAAAATTTTATTCGTGTTGATTTGTGTCTTCATTATATATTCTTTATTTCAATAAAATTACTTTCTTTCTGACACAAATTCAAATTAAAACAAATAAACCTGTCCCTGATAACAGGCGAGTTCAATGTAAAATATAACTTAGTAATTATTTACATAAGTTACTCTATTCAGTTTTCTCTGTTCTATCCTTAAAACCATTGGCATAAATTCCTTCAATCGCTATGATGTTACCCGCATCATCTCTTTCAAAATTCATTATGAAATAATCAAGCTCTTTAAACATAAATTTATCTTTTGACATTGGTATCATTTTATATTCAGGTCGTCCTTCTCTCTTGTAAAGTAATTGATTACCTTTTAAAGTTACATTGCGGGGTCCATACACACTAACATACTCCTCCATAGCAGACTTTTCTAAAGTATAAGGATTTATTTCTGCTTCTAATCTATCGAGAGCAAACTGAAGTGATGCTGTCTTCTCGGGATTCGTAGTTTTGCTCATCAATTTTTTCATAGCTTCTATCTGCGCAGTTTGTAAAGCTATATCCTGTGAGACTTCAATATCAGGTATAACACCAACACCTTCCCAGTTTGTTTTTGTAATTGGATTTATAGCCTTACCATTTGGAATATATATGCATAAAAAATCATTGATCGGGAACATATCTGTTGGATGTGCACCTCCGCCCGTAACTTCTCCGACTATCGTTCCTCTTTTTAAACTCTTAATATTGTAAGCAAACTCTTCCGCACCAGAGAAAGTTCTGTTGCTCGTTAATACATAAAGATCAACATCTGGCATCCGTTTGCCAGGAATTTCTTTTAACGTCCAGTATTCCTCAGTAGTATCTTTTGCTCTATAATAAAGAGAATTTAAATGCACGGGCTTAGAGTCAAAGAAATAACTGCAAATGAACTGAACCATCTTTGGTTCACCACCCCCGTTACTCCGCAAATCGATTATAATAGCATCGCAATTTGCTAAAAAGTTCATCGCCGATACTGCGGTCTTTTCTCCATGCTCAACTGGATAAAATGCCCGGAAATCTACATAACCTATGTTCCCGTTCATCCTCTCTACTTTTTTGAATCCATAATTTTCATATTTCATGGCTTCAATTTCTTCCTCTGTTAACTTTTCCTTGTCTCCTTTTTTCTTTTCAAGGCTTTCTTTTAAATCAGGATCGAATACTACTCCTAAGTGTTTATCTTTACACACATCCCGAAGGTCCTTTGTCAATACTTCACTGAATTCAAACGCATTCTTTATTTCGTCGTACTTACCATTATCAAGTTGATCGTTAATAAATTTCTTCATCTTCTCAGCGGTTTCCGGAAAGATATAGTTGTCGATCAAAAATCCCGAAATTTTTTCTATTACTTCTTCTTTTTGTTCTTCATTAAGATTGAACTCATCGCCAAAATTCTTAGGCTGGCTTAATAAATCTGTTGGGAAAAAGATTGAAGCGAGGAATATTATCAATGTTAGATAAAAAAACGCGGGTTTCCAAATCGGATAAGGTTTTATTTGAGTTTTCATAGTATTGAAATTTTAATTATACAATTTTTTAGATAAAGAATGATTTGTAGATATACTTACGAGATTTTTATCTATGAGTTTTACTATTTATACTTTTATAAATATTTTTATTTTGATGAAAAAGCAGTACCTCTTTAATATGACGAAGTAGAAAGTGTTTAGGTCGCAAGTTAAGAGGAAGGTTTTTAAATTATAATTATTCCAGCGAGAAATTTTCTGAGTCTTATATCTATTTTAAGAAATAAATTCAAAGATTTTGAATAGTAGTATAAGGGATTAAAAAATTTCTTATCCTTAGTTATGGTAAAGAATAATACTTTTCTATAAAAAACATCTCATCAAAGTATCTATCTCTCCATTCCGGATTTACCCTGTCAAGAATTAATCCCTCTGCTGCCCCCAGTGTATAGAAGCAAGTTCTTTTGTCAAAATTAAGAGCCTGTGTTTCTAACCTTCTTAAATTTTTATCATAACATTGCTTATAATAGGAATCAAAATCTATATAATCAGGAAGCATCTTAAAATCATTGCAAGGTTCATAACTTTTAGACAACAATTTTGCCGTTAGTAATTCCGTATATCTAGCAATTCCTTCCTGCCAAAGTTGAAAAGAGAAATACCTGTAGTCTTTATCATCCAACATGTTTTTGAATTTTTCTTTTTCTTCAAGAAACGCTAGCAGGTTTTCGTTAAAGTCTTCCTCTTTATTAGCCATTAATGTATTTCTTGCCATTTCAGTTAAAATCTGGTATGGATTACTTATTTCCTCATCATCATATGGAAACGGATAATTCAACATCCACATACCGGATTTGTCATCCCCGGCAAGGTCTAACTCTTCCACACCTGGAAAATAATCTGGCTTGGACATTTGTAATTGATGGAAATGTTCATGGATTAGTGTAATAATCCACGCTGTACTCGACCTGTTTGTGTTTTCTGATTGGCCAACAACAACTGTATTAACTCCATTAACTGCGGGGAAAGTAGCAAGAATATTATTGCTAAATTGCCGATCTCGAACATATATATTGCTTTGCAATAGAGAGTCATACTCCAACAATTTGAAATCTTCTGTCGGGTTTGGATGTCTAATCAGGAATTCATTATCGTTCGTCACGAGTAAAACCACGAACGGTATTGTATCGAGTCCCTGCCAAATTGAATTCCCGTATTTTTCAGAAATGTTAAATACCTCGGCTATCCTTATCCTGTCTTCGAACTCAAGCCTTGAAACTGAATCGACCTGACACTCGACTTGATCCCAACAGTATAATAAAAGTAATAATAGAAATAGAATTCTTAATGCTTTCATTATTTATTAGTATTTAGTTATAGACTACAATTAAATTTACAAAGCTGATTCAATTTTTCTAATTTTCCTTTCCAGTACGGTTTCATTTTTTCTGCTGTTTTTAAATCAGTAAGTTTACTGTGTTGTACAGCAATCTGGCTTTTGTTATTTCCTTTTTTGTAGAAATTTACGTCAAGGTTTGTCTTCCCATTAGACCATGTAATCCTCATCGATTTACTTTTAGTTGCTTTCCTGATTGTGATTTTCCTTTTCCCCAGCCACATTTCCCGTTTCTTTGCATCGTAAAAGTATTCATACAGAGCACAAATTGGAACTGCTATTATTTTACTGCAACTAATTTCGTAACCCTCTGGCTGTTGGTATTTTTCTCGAAGACCTCTTTCGCGTTCATAGGCAACCGTTATCATCCGGCTCCACCACTTACTTACCCCGTGTTGACTATGTATGAAAGTGAAGATTTCTTTGTGATTCATTTTCTTTGTTCTTGCTTTGTCAAGAATTTTGAACCACTCCTGCCAGAGTTTACCGGTTTTAGCCTTTACTGTATCATCGCCAATACGGTCAAATTTATTTGATACAGACAATATGTAACTCCTTATGAGTTAAAAAATTTGGTTAACAACTAATACTATTTCTGTGAGTGTAGTGCAACCTTATTGCCTTCCGTATCGATAAAGACTGCAAAATAACCAATATCTTCAGTTATAAGTGTTTTAGGAACTACGACTTTCCCTCCTGCAGGTTCAACTTTTAATAACATTCCCGAGAGATCATCACCTCCATTAAAATAAACTAATGTACCCTTATCGCTCGGCTCATAACCTGCACCAAATACAACAGATCCGCTTACACCTTCGCCATCATTTGAGAAAAATGCCATTTCATAATCACCCATCTTTTCAGACTTAAGTTCATAGCCTAATACTTCACTGTAAAATTTTTTTGCTCTATCGAAATCCGCTGCGGGAATTTCGAACCAGTTAATTACGTTTGCCATTTTTTATTTCCTTTCATTAATTAGTTATTAAGTTATTACGTTTTTAGAAATATTAATGTTGTGATTCTGTTTCTACTTTTATTGCAACGATTAGGATTTAAGAAAGATAATATCACACGATATAATAAAAAGGTATTTAGTTGTTCCTATTCGAAATGATCGGGAAAGAAATGAAAAATGGATCTGAAATTGTTTCTTTATATTGCAGCAAAGACTCCGGGGTTGAATCAATCCTCATGTTAGAAAAGCTGCTGTCTGCATTCTCCCAGCTTGAATGCCAATAGCTGATCGCTTTTATTCCAGGATATTTTCCTTCCTTTAAGACATTCAATGCATCTTTAATCCATTGAGCTTTACTAAAATCATCAGCGCTATCCACTACTCCAAATTCAAAAATTGCAAGAGGTTTGTTTTCTGAAATCGACGACAATTCATTATAAGACTTACTGAGTAACTCATCAAATGAGTTCCACTTATCACCGGGTTTCTGAGCACCATAAATACTTATTCCAATCCAATCGATGTACTCATCGCCGGGGTAATAAGCTGACATATTATTCCATGACTCTACAGGCGCAGACATACAATTTACATGAAAAGCCCAGGTAACATTTTTAACGTCTTCTTTATTGAACAAATCAATTATGTGAATATATGCGTCTTTAAATCTTTCAGGACCGTCTGCTAATGTGGTGTCTCCGTAACCTTGGGTGTCCCCGTTACCGTTATATATACCTGCCCACGGGAACCAATCACCATTCACTTCCGTACCAAACTCCACCATAATTGGAACTCCCAATTGTTTTGCATTCAAAGCCCACGCTGTTAACTCTTTGTCAAATTTACCGTTGATAATATTTTGAAGTGAATAAACAGGATCAGAGGAATATATATCCCAATCACTTCGGGGCATTAATCTAACAAAGGGCAACAAACCGTATTTATTAATTAACGTGACTTCTTTTTTAGGAAAATTAATACCGTTAAACCAGTTGTTAGAAAAATAAATCCACGCAGGGGGTTTTTCTACTAAATTAATAAACTCTTCAATTCTATCTGAAGTCACACTATCTTCAGTTTCTCCCATATCGGGGAAAGCACTATGGTATATACCATCATTAGGTGGTACGAGTTTTGATTCTTTGTCTGAGTCAATGTCTTGTGAATTACATGAGTATAAACTAATAGTCTGTATCGAGAGTAGAACGAGTATGAAGAACCTGATTTTTAATATAAACATTGCAATACAGTTAATCTAACTCGATAAGAAAAAATTTTAATTTTCACAACAAATTTCTTGATAACGTGATACTAAGTTATTTAAGCTTTAGATTATGAAACTCGTCAGTTTTACAGAGAATTATCATGGCAGTATCAGGTCCAAATTTATAGTTGGGATCAGGAACGATATTAATCTTATCATAGAGAACGTCTTTAATCCCGATTACAGAAACCCCGTACTTATTTCTTAATTGAAGTTCAGCTAATGTCTTGCCGATGAATCTATCCGGGGTCGCGATTTCAAAGATACTGTATTCCGGAGCAAGAGGGATATGCGAGATAAGACTTGATTGAGTAAGTTTTTCAGCCAGCCGTGCAGCCAAATCCTTTTCCGGGAAAATTACTTCGTTTACACCTAAAGAAGCCAGTATTTTTCCGTGGTCTTCACTCTTCGCCTTTGCAATTATGTGTTTTACTCCAAGGTCCTTTAAATAAAGAACAGTTAACACACTCATTTCGATATTGTCTCCCGACGCTACTATAACGACATCGACGTCATCGTCAATAAATTCGGATAGAACCTTAATATCTCTTGCATCGGCAATTATTGCATCAGTTACATAATCTTTAATATCTTCTACAACCTTCCTATCATTATCTAAAGCTAAGACCTGGTTGCCGAGTTTATATAGTGCTTTTGCAAGGTTAGAACCAAATCTTCCTAAACCGATTACTACAAATTGTTTCATTTTAAATTTATTTATACTATTAAAATATTTGCATCAGGATAATTATAATCAACAATTTTTCTCTTGCCAATAAAAGTATAACCAACAATGAGCGGTCCAACCCTCCCAATCAACATCGAAATCGACAGCAATATTTTTCCAAAGGATGACAAGTCCCCAGTTATACCGGTCGACATACCACCATTTCCAAATGCAGATACGGCTTCAAATAAAATATTTAAAAATAACTTATCCTCTGTCAAGTTCAAAATCATAACAGATAAGAACACCCAAATCACTGCAAGCATTACAATAGAAAATGCTCTTGTTATCGTACTTAAAGGAATCGTTCTATTAAATGCGTTAACATGTCTCCTGTTTCGAAAATAAGTAAACAGGGATAAAACCATAAGAGCAAAAACGGTTGTTTTAATTCCACCACCGGTTCCGCTGGGTGAAGCACCGATAAACATTTCAAGTATAATATACAAAAGCGAAGAATGATTCAATTGACCTATATTTACCGAACTAAACCCAACAGTTGTAGAAGCAGACATAGCCTGGAAAAGAGATTTCAAAAAAGTACCACCCTCACTACCGGGTCCAATAACGCTCTCTGATAAATAAATAAACAGTGTCCCTATAACAGTTATTGTAATTGAAACAACAAATACGATCTTTACATGTGCAGAAAGTTTATATCTTTTCTTCTTTTTAAACAGCGACTTAGTAAAAAGTGATATATCATATAAAACAAAAAACCCAATACAACCAGCATAAGAAGTGAACAAAAGCACAATATTAAAATAGTAATTCTCATTAAAATCAATAAGACTGTTGCTGAATAACGAAAAACCTGCTGTACAAAAAGCAGAGATAGAATGAAAAATTCCCTGCTTTACTGCTTCACCTGCAGGAAAATGCTGCAGGAAAAAAATAATTAGTAAGATAGCAGAGATGCTTTCAATTACAATAGTATACTTAAAAACTTTCTTTATGAACATCATTAAATCCAACTTTGAGTGTCGGCTAATGGATTCTTTAACAACCATCTTGTTTAATATAGAAAGTCTCCCTCCAAAGAATAAAACAGCTAAAGCGAAGAATAACATATATCCAACGTTGCCAATCTGTATGAGTATTAAAACAACCATCTGTCCAAAGAACGAAAAATATCCACCGGTATCTACTACGATTAGTCCGGTACCCGATATGGAAGACGTGGTTGTAAATATTGCATTGACCAGTGAAAGGCTCTCATCGCCGACACTTGAGGCGGGAAGCATTAAAAGAATTGTTCCAATCAGAATAAAACCTATATAACCAAGAAATAAAGTCTGGGCAGTAGTAAGCTTAACTATTATTATACTATTAAGTGTCTTTAAAATACGCATTTTAAACAATCGACACAAATAATATAAATTCTTTTCTATATTAAATGAAAAAATTATTCATTTATATTTATCAGTAAGGTTTTGTATCTGTACATTTTAATTAAAATAAAAGCAAGGGCTCGAAGTCCCTTGCTTGATATATGTTAAATTAAAAATTAATGGTGATGAGCCTATTAAGGTGAAGGGCCAACACTATTTTTATCTTCCTTTATTTTGTCAGATCCAAATGAATTGCCATAATCAATCTTCCTTGAGAAATACATAACAATCGCAAGCACAACAAACAAACCTATACTACCCAACAGGAGTGCATAATCCTGAAGCTGTAATAGAGAATAAAGGAACAGATACAATATCGTTAGAATTATCCCAATTAATATAGTGAGAAACCTACTCAAAAAGCTCTTTGAATAAAAAGTGATAAGAAGTATTATCGAAACACTTGAAATAAGATATGCAAATTTGAAATCCAAATGCTCAGTCAAAGAAAGCAATAGTGTATAAAAAATTATCAAACCTAAACCGACCAACAAATACTTAAGCGGGTGAATTCTTTTTTTATTAATTACTTCAACGAAAAAGAATATAAGGAAAGTTAAGAAGATGAAAAGTATCGCATACTTTGATGAACGCATAATTTTTTGATACTCATTCACAGGAAATAAAAGTCTTACCCCAAATATTGAGTCATGAATATTATAAAAACTTCCCTTCCATTGCTGCGGATAAGTTCTGTTTAAATGCAGTATTTTCCAATCAGCTTGAAAACCATCAGCATTAATTTCTCTGTTATCCGGGAGAAATGCTCCATCAAACCCGGGATTGTTCCATGTGGAATTTAATTTAACATCGGTTTCTTTGCCAAGTGGAATAAAATTGAGTTCACTGCTGCCATTAATGTTCAAACCAAATGAGAATTTATAATTACTCTTTTTCAATGCTGTTGTATCAAGTGGTACGTTTACACTCACGCCGGATTTAATTATATCTTTCGACTCCATACCCGGGCTAAAAAGAAGTTTCTTGTCGTTCCAGTCAAGCTCTATCTTTTCTTGTATACCTCTCAAATCGGTAATGCCAATTGATAAAAATGCATCCTCCCAGATGAAATCTGTTTCGTTCAAGTTTAATCCTGAAAATTTTGGTGGGGTGAAAACGCCATCAAATTTTAATTTGGAGTTATAAACAACTACTTTATAAATTCCCCTGTTTCGTCTTTCCGGGATAATTTCACCATTTATAATTAATTCTTCCGGTAAAAAATGAGCGTACTTGATCTTTTCTAATATAGTATCATTATAAGGTACGGATAGAATTGGTCCTGCAATTGTCTGCATTTTACCCCATTTTGAACCAACCTCAACAGTAGCACTGTCATACGTGGACTCCCTTTCCTTAATGAGAGAATCGGTCATCTTTGAAGGTATTAGAAGAACTAATATCAAAAACCCCATTATGAGCAGTTTTAAAATTATCGAGTTCTTTGCCCACTCGTTGATACTTTTGAAAGATGATTGCTTTTCCATTTTTATTTTTTTAATTAATAAAAAATTTTACTTTTGGTGCTTCAAAGATATCTTAATTGGTCAGAAATCTACTCCCTTCTTAATTATTTTTTCGAGTGCATTTAAGTGATCGTTAAATGCTTTCTTTCCTAATTCTGATACTGCATAAGATGTATTTGGTTTCTTATTTAAAAATTGTTTTTTTACTTTTATGTATTTTTTATTTTGCAAAGCATTTATGTGGCTTGCAAGATTACCATCTGTAACATTTAGCAATTTCTTAAGAGTATTAAAATCTACACGGTCATTAACTAACAAAATTGACATTACACCGAGTCGTATTCTGCTTTCGAAAACTTTGTTTAAATTTTTAATTATGCTTTTCATCTCTCGTACTTATAATACATAAACGTTCCATAGATAATATGAAATAATCCGAATCCTATCACCCAGAAAAGCATACCATAGCCAATAAAGAATAAAGCAACAATCCCAAGCAGAATTTCAAATAGTCCTAATACACTGACCTCATTGTGTGTATACTTTCCTGCATTAATTAAAGCCATACCATAGAAGATTAACATTGAAGGAGTTATAAGAAAAACCAGACTATAGCGTAGCAGGACTAAACAAAAAACACCACCAGTTACAAGAGGTACTGATAAACTCCAGACAAGTCTTTTCGCTGGACTATCCCAAACAGGAAGCTTTCTTTTCTTAGCCTTTCGCATAGTGAAAAAGACTGAGGTACTTAATGCGAGAATTATTACGATTATTGCATCTATTGAGAAGAATAACATAAAATCCATATTTATCCCACCTGTAGGTTTCAATAAATTAGTAACTCTTGTTCTCTCAAAAAAACTGTATCCCTGGTATATACTTGCTGCAGTAACACCCATAATCGCTATTATGCCTGCACTTATTCCTGAGATTCCACTCAGTGATAAAAACTTTGAAGACCTCTCCATTAGCGAACGAATTTCAGAAAGGTTATCGAGATGTTCCTTTTGATTATTCATTTATTGTATATTGTGTTAGAAAGTACTTTGTAATGCAAAGTTAATAACAATAAACTTAACTTGCAAGAAATATTTCTATCTTCAAAATTTCTTGTTTATTGAATATTATAAAATTTTAGTGATTTTAAAATTTGAACTTTCTTATGACCACTATATTTATAAAATACATACTATTCATACAGATTATTTTTGTATTACTGATTTCAAATGAAAGTTTTTCGCAAAGCAGTCTTTACATGCCCCTCAATATAAAGAAAGCTTATGACAACGAAACACGTTCATACGATGGAAAACCCGGACCTAATTACTGGCAGAATCGTTCAGATTACAAAATAGAAGTCAGCATTGACCCGGAGACAAGAATGCTGAGAGGTAAAGAAACAATAATATATTATAACAACAGCCCCAAGACCTTAAAGCAAATTGTAATAAATTTATATCAAGATATAAATAAGTATGGAAACATCAGGATGCGGTCACTGAGGAAGGAAGCTTTAAGTGATGGAGTTAATATAAAGAATATAGAAATTGATGGTGCAAAAGTAAAAAAGTGGAACCAACAAAGATACGGAACGAATTTAATACTCTACTTATCGGGAAGCCTTCAGCCGGGAGATAATATGACTTTCTATGTCGAATGGAATTTCATTATTCCAAAAGGTTCTAATATAAGAATGGGAACTTACGGATCCTCAACGTTCATGATAGCTTACTGGTATCCCCAGATATCTGTCTACGATGATATTGATGGTTGGGATAAGATTGACTACACAGGTGAGCAGGAATTCTATGGCGATTATTCGAATTATGATGTAAGCATTACAGTGCCCAATAATGTTTGTGTATGGGCAACCGGTGTATTACAAAATCCCGCGGATGTTTTGACAGCAGAGTATTATAGCAGATATAAAAATGCTCTTGAATCTGAATCGGTAGTAAATATTATTAATGAGGAGGATCTTAAGCCGGGTAATATTTTCAATCAAGCAAATGATTATAATACATGGGAATATAAAGCAGAGAATGTTACAGATTTTGCCTTCGCAATGAGTGATAGTTATTTGTGGGATGGAGTAAGTCTTGAAGTTGAAAACGGGAACCGCATATTAATAAGTGCTGCCTACGATCCGGACTCAAAAGATTTCTATGAGGTTGCAGAAATATCAAGAGCTACAATTGATATGCTATCTAAAGATTTTCCCGCAGTTCCTTTTCCATATCCACGTTTTACTGTTTTCAATGGTTCTGGTGGAATGGAGTATCCTATGATGGCAAATGATGGAACAAGATACAGTAAATCGTCGACAGTAAATATAACCTCTCACGAGATTTCCCATACTTACTTCCCTTTTTATGTTGGAACGAATGAGAAGAAATATGCATGGATGGACGAGGGATGGGCTCAGGTGCTACCGCTTAAAATTCAGGATAGCCTGGCAGAAGGTAATGATCAGGTGTACAGAAATGTGTCTAGCTATTTGTTAGATGCAGGAACAGAAATGGAGATGCCAATGATGATACCTTCAAACTTTATTTCTTATCCTGCTCTTGGAACAGCTTCTTACTTCAGACCGGCAGTAGCTTATCTTATTCTTCGAGATATACTTGGCGAAGTGGTTTTTAAAAATACGCTGCAAGAATATATTTACCGCTGGAAAGGAAAACATCCAATGCCTTATGATTTCTTTTTCACTTTAAACGACGTTACGGGTGAGAACCTCGATTGGTTCTGGCAGCTTTGGTTCTTTGAACGTGGTTATCCGGACTTAGCAGTAAAAGATGTACTACAAACAGGTAATCAAGTAAAAATCATTGTAGAAAGGATCGGCTTGCTGCCTATACCGATAGAGCTCAAACTTATCGCAGATGATTTTTCGGAAATTATTATACATAATGATGCATCAATCTGGAAGAACGGAGACAAAGAAATAACAATTGAGAAAGATATAAATAAAAAAATAATAAAGGTGGAACTTGGAAATGTTTTAATCCCGGATGTGAATAAAAAGAATGATGTTTTTGAAATTGGGAGATAGAATGTAGAAGTTAAATAATAAACTAATATACTTTGAGAGATAAAAAAACAGACGGACAAGGCGTCCGTCTGCTATCTTTATTTCCTCTTTTTTCAGCGTAGGGTAAAAAGGAGGTAAAATGAAACTTCAACTTAAAAGCTTTTAACTCAACTCCTTTCTTTACATTAATA
Source organism: Ignavibacteria bacterium (assembly GCA_016783945.1). GTDB lineage: Bacteria > Bacteroidota > Ignavibacteria > Tepidaquicellales > Tepidaquicellaceae > BS750m-G4. The sequence goes on along the minus strand of JADHVP010000010.1, from coordinate 25,869 downwards.
GCTTTTAAATTGACAATTTAATCATAAGTCAAATTCCTAAGACAATATCCCTGCTACACAGATACAGTCTTCGCTTCGGTAATCTACTCTTGTACCTTTTAAATGACTTATAATCGACAAAGAAATCTTGGGATCTCTTTATTGTTCACAAAGCTAAAACTGCTATTATTATAATTGAAAGAACATACATTACTAATGTATCATAAATATCATAACTTATATATTTAGCTCTACTTGTTTTATACCTGTTCATTTTTTATCCCTTACGTCTTTGTACTTTTTTGGGAAAGTTTAAAATTTTATACTATAAAACCAACGACTAATACTACAAAAAGAACAATTACTATAGCAGCACAGGAGATATTGTAACTCGATTTGTTTGTCTTTTTAAAATTTTTTTGTCTCAATTCTTTTTACCCTTTCTTGTTTTGTTTTAAAATAAAATCTGTACAAAATTAAGGAATTTATTTTTCGTTGTCTGTAGGCTGATATATGAAAGTTTTGTAGGATTAGTTCCCATGCTTTAATATGTAAATCACTATAGTGGCGTTGCTACATTTCTGTATGTGTTAATGATTTTTATATTTTTATAGTTGTTTCTGAGTATAAAAAAAAGCAGGTGAGCAAGGCGCTCACCCACTTCCTTTATTTCCTCTTTTTCAGCATAGGGTAAAATGAAGGGTAAAATCATTTATCAATAAGAGAAAATATTACCTTGTTTATGTATTTCATTTAATTATTTAACTAACCGTTTTCCAAAAAGATCTGACCTTGTCAATGATAAGCTTCACTTAAGGAAAAGAGGCAAAATTCATTTATTAATTACATTGTAAAACAAATGATTAGTAAAACTGTAAGAATATATACAACAATCGTATCGAAAATTTCAAAATTTAGTGATCTTACTTTTATCGTTTTTTTCGTTTCCATAATGATTCCCTTCTGTTTAAAGCTGCTGAAAAATGTTTTTGGAAATATTGTAAGTTATAAATTCCTTAAACAATAAAACCGACAATGATGAATGCGAAAAGGACTAAAAGTATTGCGGCACAGGAAAGTTCATACCTTGAACCCGATTTCTTTTGTGGTTTTTTGTATTTCATTTTTCACCCTTTCTTTTGCATTAGTATATTGACTACTTTTAAGAATACTAAGAAGTTGTTTTACTTCGATTAAATATACTATACTTTTTCACTCATGTCAAGTCTAAAATTGGAAAATCCCTGAAAAATTATCTTTATAGGAGTTATTGTCTTTTTATCTAATGGGAAGGTATGTATGATAGCTCATTCGAAGCCAAGAGTTAGAAACAGGTGTTCTAATTGACCTTTAGAATCATATTCATAACATTTGTACAATTTGGTAAGAATAGTATGATTTGCTATCTATCCTTGATGATATTAAAATCCATTATTTACTTAATGCTAGTATTGAGTCTTTGAGAATTTTATAAAATAATATACAATAGTTTTTTTCCAGCAATAGAAATTTACTATTTGTTTCACGTGATCTTTTTATATCTAATGCTAATCATTTGTTAAATACCATCTACCGCCGATCTTTTTAAATACTAATGCTTGAGGGAAGTCTTCTGCCATATATGTTACAGTTAAGTTTTTTCTGTCAACAGTCGGTAGTATTTCTTGTATATCCTTTAAATATTTTAAAAGATTTTCTTTGTCATCTTCACTAAAATCTCGTAACACTGCTTCAACGCCACCCTCTTCTTTTACAAATTCCGGGTCTGCATAATCTCTTACAAGATCATAGTAGTTACCCTGCTCAAGCAAAGTGATCATATTGGAAACTGTTTCTTTCACCTGGTCTTCGAATGTTTGATACTCACTTGAAGTTGTACAGCCAGAGCTAATTAAAAATGATAACAAAATAACTGAGAAGCAAACCTTATAATATATCTTCATTTTGTTTTCTCCCTTATTAATGTGAAATTATATCTATCAATTATTTAGGATAGATGATTTATTGAATGTGTTTTTATACAAAAATATATTTAAGATAATCTAAAATTATAATTCATTATGGATGTATCAGTTTTCATTGGATATTTCTAACAGCCTTAATTGAAAACAGCAGAGGTATTTCTTTTTTTAATCTCCAATATCCATCCCTACCTCTTTTCATGAAAGGAAACTGGGGGTAAACTGTAAATGGAAATTCATGAAAAAATTCTATACTCAATCCTGCATTCAACAAAGATGAAAACACATCCATTAAACTATAAAGCCACTCGTATGTCTTGTTATTTTTTGTTCTAGCTTCAGAGTCTGCATAAGAACCATTTACCACAAACTCAAGGGGAATTGCTTGTCTGAAATATGGATATTTAACTTTGAGCTCTTTAACTCCTTTTCCATCTTCAAATATTATCGACGCTGGATGAATCTCTGCTATGTAAAAAAACCCATCATCTTTTAAAAAATAATTGACAACCCCTGCCCACTTGTTTAAATCAGGCAGCCATGTGAGAACTCCGTAAGAAGTGAAAACTATATCAAACTTCTTATCCAACTTTTCAGGAAGAGATTTTATATCCGAAAGTATAAATTCAGCATCGAGTCCAAGTTCTTTATTTAATGATTTTGCTTCTTTAATGGCATCCTCAGAAAAATCAATTCCCGTTGCTTTCGCACCCAGCATTGCTAATGATAAAGTATCCATCCCGAAGTGGCATTGTAAATGTAATATTGTTTTGTCTTTTACGTTTCCAAGTTCCTTACGTTCAAGTGTATTGAGTTTGTTTTTACCCTTCTTAAAACTTTCCAGTTCGTAAAGCTCTGATTTTTTATGAATGGAAACTCTTTCATTCCAAAATTTCTTATTAACTTCTATGTATTCTTGAGTTTTCATCTATCTTAAATAATTTAATTGCCTTCTATATATAACTTTAAATAAAAAATATGTAATATTGCTCAAGTTATTATTTTGCAAAATGTAAAACAACAAACAAATGTATAAATCAATAAGGACATATCTTTTAATAGTTGCTTCTTTCCTTATTACTCTAAATATAATTTCTTGTAGTAATACATCAAACATAATATCGGATATAATTTCAAATAATGTAACAGCAAAGGATAGATTGGATTCTGCATACGCACAGGTAACAAGAAAATACGGCAGCAATGCAGAACTTGTTCTTATTCTGGGGCGGAATGTTTTGTTCGAAGGAACTGATATGGGCAAAACAGACATCTCGATAATCACTGCACTTTCTGATCCCAACACACTTGGTGCCTGGATGTATATTTTTAAAAAGCCTAACACCGATACTTTAGCTGTTTATACACCCGATCCAATCCCAGGCGAAAGAGATTGTATAGAACTAACTTCATTTTTTAATATAAACACAATTCTCGATCTCATTGCCGATACTTCAGCAGCTAACATAATCTCTGGAGCTATTCAGTTAGTGAATAATTCTAATTTCAACATAACGACTCCATCAGCAAACCTAATCGACAGCGATGTTTCTCTAAATTATGCCAACACTACAAACCCGGTCATTAAATTTAATTCTTCTTTCATACCTGACAGCAGTTCTACAAACGGTGATAGATTTTTCTCAGTTGATACAACAAACTCTGTTAAGACTGTTAATATGTTCTTACTCCCGGGTTTGGGTACATTAAACTTACCACAGTACATTACAAGTTTAGTAGGTTTCCCGGCAGATGTCTGGGTTGTAAACTATAAAAAAAGCTTCCCTAATAATGATGTACATAATCTTATACTCGGATCAGTAGTTGAACCGAATCAGCTAATGGGTATAAATTTTCCACCACTTTCATTTCAGAGCAGGGTAATCAATTTGTCTAAATTTGTGAATGAATTAAAATAAGTAAAATAAAACTATTTGTGACTTTTATTTGTTTTTATATACGACTATATTAGTCCTATTTAGATTGTTGTTAATTTAATTGTCTTTATTTATAAAAACACAAAAACTATGAGCAATGAGCGGCGAAGATAAAATATTAGATGAATTAGCAGGAAAAAAATACAAATATGGATTTGTGACGGATATCGAGCTTGACACAATTCCGAAGGGTTTGAACGAAGATACGATTCGTTTTATATCTGCTAAAAAAAAGGAACCGAAATTTATGCTCGATTGGAGATTAAATGCTTATAGAAATTGGCTAAAAATGAAAGAACCCACCTGGGCTAATATTCATTATCCTCCAATTGATTACCAGGATATAGTTTATTATGCCGCTCCAAAACAAAGAACTAAACTTAATAACCTCGATGAACTTGCCCCGGAAATCAAAGCAACTTATGACAAGCTTGGGATTCCACTCGAAGAACAAATGGTTTTAGCAGGTGTTGCCGTTGATGCTGTAATGGACAGTGTATCGGTTGCTACTACATATAAAGATAAGCTTTCTGAATTAGGAATAATATTTTCTTCTATGAGTGATGCAATTAAGGACCATCCTGAACTTATTGAAAAATATCTTGGGTCTGTAGTACCTCAAGGAGATAATTATTTTGCAGCATTAAACTCTGCCGTGTTCAGTGACGGATCCTTTATTTATATACCCAAAGGAGTTCGTTCTCCAATGGAACTCTCAACATACTTCAGAATTAATGCAGCTTTTACAGGTCAGTTTGAAAGAACACTCATTGTTGCAGACGAGGGTAGCTATGTTAGTTATCTCGAAGGATGTACAGCTCCGATAAGAGATGAGAATCAACTTCATGCGGCTGTCGTTGAACTTGTTGCCCACGATAACGCTGAGATTAAATATTCAACTGTACAAAACTGGTATCCAGGAGATAAAGAAGGCAAAGGAGGAATTTATAATTTTGTAACAAAGAGAGGAATATGTGCTGGTGTTAACTCAAAAATTTCCTGGACGCAGGTAGAAACGGGCTCATCCATTACATGGAAATATCCAAGTGTTATATTGAAAGGAGAAAATGCAATAGGTGAGTTTTATTCGGTTGCAATGACTAACAATTACCAACAAGCTGACACGGGAACGAAAATGATACACCTGGGGAAAAACACAAAGAGTAGAATAGTATCGAAAGGAATCTCTGCCGGACACAGCAACAATAGTTACAGGGGACTTGTCAGAGTTACAAAATCAGCTGACAACGTAAAGAACTTCTCTCAGTGTGATTCACTTCTTATGGGAGACAAATGTGGTGCACACACATTCCCTTATTTTGAAATAAAAAATAATACAGCAACCGTAGAGCACGAGGCAACAACGTCTAAAATAAAAGATGAAATTCTTTTTTATTGTAACCAGAGGGGTATCCCCGAAGAAGATGCCGTTGCTCTTATTGTCAACGGTTACGCAAAAGAAATTTTAAACAATCTGCCAATGGAATTTGCTGTGGAAGCTCAGAAATTGCTTGCTGTTAGTTTAGAAGGAAGTGTCGGGTAAAGTTTTAAAAATATTTTAAAAGCAATTTAGTTATGTTGACAATAAAAAATCTTAAAGCAAACATAGAAAACAAAGAAATACTAAAAGGAATCAACCTGCAGGTTAATGCCGGTGAAACATACGCTATTATGGGACCGAACGGCTCAGGAAAAAGTACGCTTGCATCCGTACTTGCTGGTAAAGAGGGTTATGAGGTTACAAGCGGGGAGGTCATCTATGAAGGTGAAAACTTATTAGATCTCTCTCCCGAAGACAGGGCAAGGAAAGGAATATTTCTCGCATTTCAATATCCTGTCGAAATACCTGGAGTCTCTATTACAAACTTCATGAAAACTTCAATAAACGAAATTAGAAAGTACAATGGTCAGGAACCAATGAATGCAGTAGATTTTTTAAAGTTATTAAAAGACAAGGCTGCTCTTGTAGAACTCGATACAAAAATGACAAAACGATTTGTAAACGTTGGATTCTCTGGTGGAGAAAAAAAGAGGAACGAAATATTTCAGTTAGCAATGTTAGACCCCAAATTATCGATACTCGATGAAACAGATTCGGGACTTGATATCGATGCTTTGAAAATTGTGGCTGATGGAGTTAATAAATTGCGGAACAAGAGCAATGCGTTCATAGTCATTACGCATTACCAGAGGCTCTTAAATTATATTGTACCTGATTTTGTGCACGTATTACATGATGGAAAGATTGTAAGGTCGGGTGGTAAGGATTTGGCATTGCACCTCGAAGAATACGGATACGACTGGGTTAAAGAAGAGAACAAAAAAGCGGTTACCTCATAAAAGATAAGAGAAATGTATTTATGGCAAATACAACACTGGAAAAGAACAATTTCAAAGAAAATATAATTAAAGAATTTAAGAAGTTTGAGAACCATTTGAATAGTTCTTCGCTAGTTGCTTTGCATGATTTAAGAAAGGATGCTTTAAAACATTTTGATACACTTGGCTTTCCTGACAGAAAAGATGAAGAGTGGAAATATACTAACACAGACCTAATAACAAAACACGACTTCCATCAAGACTTTTCTATAAACACAACAAGTTTATATGCAAAAGAAATAAAAAAATTCTTTATTCCCGAATTAGATGCGAATATTGCAGTTCTTGTTAACGGTAAATATTCAGATGATCTTTCTAATATTAAAGATGATTCAAACAAAATATATATAAGTAGCTTCAAAGAAGTACGAAAAAAACATTCGGATATTTTCAATACTCACTTTGCAAAATACGCAGACTATAAAACGAACAGCTTCACAGCTTTGAACACAGCATTCGCTTGCGATAGTATATTTATTTATGTGCCCGATGGAAACAAAATAAAAGATCCAGTAATAATTTTAAACATTTCTGACACAAAGAAACCAAACACATTACTGCAACCCAGAAATCTTATCATCTCTGGAAAAGATAGTTCTGTTACACTCATTGACCTCAACTATACTGTTGGTAACAATCACAGTTTAAATAATACTGTTACTGAAATATTTGCCGATAAAAACTCAGAATTGAATCTTTATAAGATACAAAGTGAGGGTGACAAAAGTTTCCACATAGGAACGACACAGGTTCACCAGGAGGAATACAGCAAGTTTAATTCGGCTACAATTTCATGGGGAGGTAGTATTACACGTAACAATCTTAATTCCCTTTTAAATGGAGAGGGGTGCGAATGTAATTTTGATGGAGCTTTTGTTCTATCAGGCAATCAGCACGTTGATAATCATACACTTGTCGATCACGCAGTTCCCAACTGTCAAAGTAACGAATTCTACAAAGGGATACTTGGCGATAACTCGGTAGGGGTTTTTAACGGAAAAATCATAGTTAGAAAAGATGCTCAAAAGACAAATGCCTACCAATCGAACAAAAACATATTGCTAACAAAGACAGCAGCCATGAATTCCAAACCTCAATTAGAAATTTTTGCAGACGATGTGAGATGCAGCCACGGGGCAACAACCGGACAGTTGAACGAAGATGAATTATTCTATCTAAGAACAAGGGGTATCGATAAGAAAGAAGCAAGAATTACATTGCTTTTTGCTTTCGCAAGTGAAATCATTCAGAAAATTAAAGTTGAACCTTTGAAGAATATATTATTTGACATGCTTCACAATAAACTCAAAAAAGGTTCATAAATAAAAACATTAAGTATGGCTCGAGCATACATAGTTCCCGAAAAAGCTGTTGATACTAGTATTAAGAAAATCTTTGATGTTGAAAAAATCCGCAAAGACTTCCCAATACTTAGTACAGAGGTTTATGGAAAACCATTAGTCTACCTCGACAATGCTGCTACGACACAAAAACCACAGTGTTTATTAGATACAATAGAGCAATACTATAAAGGGATTAACAGTAACATTCATAGGGGGGTTCATTTTCTGAGTGAAAAAGCAACAACCAACTATGAAGAGTCTCGTGTTAAAATTAGAGACTTCCTTAATGCAAAGAGTACCAACGAAATAATATTTGTACGGGGAACCACAGAAGCAATAAACTTAGTTGCTTCATCGTATGGAAACAAAAACATAAAAGAGGGTGATGAAATTATACTTTCTATGTTAGAACATCATTCTAATATAGTACCCTGGCAGCTTCTTTGTGAACGAACAGGAGCTAAAATAAAAGTAATTCCTATAAACAATAAAGGTGAATTAATCATAGAAGAATACGAAAAACTAATAACTGACAGAACCAGATTCGTCTCGGTTGTTCACATTTCAAATTCCCTCGGAACTATAAACCCTGTTAAAAAGATTGTTAGGATCGCCCACGAAAGAAATATACCGGTACTTTTAGATGGAGCTCAGGCAGCACCTCATATAAAAATAGACATTCAGGATATTGGCTGTGATTTCTATGCTATTTCGGGACATAAGGTTTTCGGTCCAACCGGAGTGGGAGTTCTTTACGGTAAAGAAAATCTGCTTGACTCCATGCCGCCATACCAGGGAGGAGGAGACATGATAGAAACGGTTACATTTGAAAAGACCACTTATGCTGAGCTTCCCCATAAATTCGAAGCGGGTACACCAAACATTGCTGGCGCTATAGCATTCGGAAGTGTATTAAATTACGTCAACAAAATAGGATTTGATAATATATTAAAACACGAAAATGACTTAATGGAATATGCTAACGAGATATTAGATTCGATAGATGACCTTAGAATCATCGGCACAGCAAAGGAGAAATCAAGTGTTATCTCATTTTTACTTGGTGATATTCATCCTTACGATACAGGAACGATTTTAGACAGACTTGGCATTGCTGTCCGAACTGGGATTCACTGCACTCAACCTGTAATGGATAGGTTTGGAATTCCCGGAACTGTGAGAGCCTCCTTTGCCTTTTACAATACAAAATATGATATTGATATGCTTGTAAGGGGTATTAAGAAAGTTATAGATATGTTTAGCTAAACTTAACTTTTTAATCTAAAACAATGCTATGAATCTTAAATCCATAAACGAAATAGAAGAAGAAGTAATTAGCGAATTTGAAATACTCGACACTTGGATGGATAAGTATGAATATATAATAGAACTTGGTAAAAGCTTACCATTGATCGATGAAAAATTTAAGACGGATGACTATAAAGTCAGCGGCTGCCAATCTCAGCTATGGCTTAAAGCAGACAAAGAGAATGACAGGTTATTTTTTAGTGCTGATAGTGATGCAATTATCTCCAAAGGATTAATTAATCTTCTTATTCGTGTCTTATCTAATCAAAAGCCAGAAGACATAGCAAACGCAAAGTTAGAATTTATTGATAAGATTGGCATGAAGGAACATCTTTCACCTAACAGGGCAAATGGTCTTCAAGCTATGATTGATCAAATGAAACGTTTCGCAGAAGCATACTTATCAAAAAATAATTAGACCTAAAATGGATATACCCTTGAATAAAGTGTAGTAAAAAGAACTGAAATGAAATTAATCTAATTGACCTAATTGACCTAATTGACCTAATTGACCTAATTGACCTAATTAATCTAAAAAACATCCGATGCTTAATGACAAATACTCAAAACACACTATGGTTATTTAATTGTGATAATAAAAAGTGTTTGTTTATATTGTTCGTTGTGGCTTGGTGATTGATTAGACCTGCCTGCTGCATGCAGGAATTAGAGCAATTAGGTCAATTAGAAATTTGTAACAGTATGTAAATATTAAAGTGTAAAACAATTAGTTTTTAAAATGAGGGATGCAAATAACACAGATGAAATTAAAGAAGAAATAATAAAGGTTCTAAAAACCTGTTACGATCCTGAAATTCCCGTTGATGTATATGAGTTAGGATTAATTTATGATATCAAAATCTCTGAAGAGAAAAATGTAAACATAACAATGACTCTCACTTCCCCTGCTTGCCCAGTTGCAGAAGCATTACCTCTTGAGGTGGAAGAAAAAGTCGAAGCTCTTCCGTTGGTAAAAGATGTTAAGGTAGATGTGACCTTCGATCCTCCTTGGTCACCCGACAAAATGTCTGAGGTGGCGAAGTTGGAGTTGGGATTTTTGTGACACGCCTGTCTACCGTAGGCAGAAATTACACGAATGAGAAAGGCAACCCGATTGTGGTGTCGGGAGTTTTTCCCGACACTAAGTTTCTTTCCTCCTCATAACGAAGCCCCAGAGCCTGTGTGAAAACGTAATTTTTGTAATTACCTGCTAAAGAAAAACACTGAAAACACTCTGGATTCCAGCTTTCGATGGAATGACAAGTGGCGAAATAGTTTTTTTCACACAATCTCCCCAGCTTCGTTATGTTTTTAAAAATTGTGGTATCGGGAGTTCTTCCCGACACTATGTTGATAAATACAAAACTATTTAATTTAAGAATTAGCAAAATCAAATCAACCGACTAAAAAAATCGAACTATTAGTTTAACATGGATAATAAAATACACAAAATAGTAAAAGCAATTGTACTTGATAACTACAAAATAAAAATTGTTTTTGATGACGGGCTCGAAAAGATAATAGATTTAGAAAAAAAATTGGAAAAGGGTATTGCTAAAGAATTAAAAAATAAAGATACTTTTAAAGATATTAGGATAGGCTCGAGTGGTGAAATATATTGGTCCAACGGTTTTGACCTTTGCCCTGTAACTCTGAGAATGGAATGATTCTACTTGCTCCATCAAACACTTAAAAATTATTCTATTACTATAGAAGAAAAAATCGAAGCATTCCCCATGATAAATGACGTCAAAGTAGAGGTGACCTTTGACCCTCCTTGGTCACCTGACAAAATGTCTGAGGTTGCATAGTTGGAGTTGGGGTTTTTGTGACACGAATTACACGAATATGATTTAATGAAAAATATCCTTTAGAAAAATTTTGTGACTATTAGTGAAATTCGTGTCTTAAAAAAGACAGCCTGGGTGAAACCAGAAATCACACGTCGATGTTTTTGGGGATAAAATTTCTGAAGGTGAATTTTATTTCAGGTTCAAAGTCGGTAGAGATTTTTATAATGACATAAAGTTGTCTCTCAATTCAATGGATAAATTTCTCTATGTCTTATTTACTTCCAATCCGGAATTAGAGGAGCTTGCTGAAACTCTTTTACGTAGTAAGTTTGATGAGTTAAGAGAATTAATAAATTCGCTTCGTTCGAAGAAATGAATCTTGTCAAACTTTTTCTGATGGATTTATTCGCTTGAAATCTGCATTTCTTTATTACACGGAGTAACACTGAGTATTCACAGAGTTACACAGTGAAAAATTTAATTTAAATTAATACTATTCAATTTTGATTATACTTTATCATAGAGATTGCATCGAGATATTTTTTTCATTCTCCGTGATCCTCTGTGCATTCTCCGTGAACCTCTGTGTAAGTTTTTCATCCTCAACAACACAACTCCGTAAACTCAAACTTATTTCCATCAAACAATCCTTTATCGCTTAACTTCAGCGCAGGGATAACAAGTAATGCCATAAATGACAGTGTCATATACGGTGCGTGCAGCTTGCTTCCTAACTCTTTCGCTAGCTTATCAATTTTTGCATAGCTCTCTGCAACTTTGTACCCATCGACATTTGTCATAATTCCTGCAATTGGTAAAGGAAGAACTTCCTTCCTCCCATCGTAAACAATAGATATTCCACCTTTATGCTCTACAATTGCATTAACAGCTTCGCATAGGTCTTCATCATTCACTCCAACTGTTACTATGTTATGCGAATCATGTGCAACGCAGGAAGCAATAGCACCCTTTTTCAATCCAAAGTTCTTTATGAAAGCTACTGAAGGCTTTTCATTTTTATAACGATTTACTACTGCTAACTTCAGTACATCATTATTTATGTCCGAGACTAACAAACCATTATCTCTTTTAGCAGGGAATGTCAACTCATTCGTTATCAACTGTCCGTCCAAAGCTTCAATTACTCGAATCTTATTACCATTACATTTTACTTCAAAATCTTCATGCACCTTCTTTGAAGTGTGAAAATTATTCACTACGTCTGCACTAACACTGTGTATCAATGGTTTCCCGTCCTCCGCAACAAGCTGTCCATTAATGTAAGTTTTCTTTACGTTGATACTATCAAGGTTATCAGCAACTATAAAATCTGCTTGATCACCTTCTCTAAGAAGTCCGACATCGAGCTTATAATGTTCAACTGGATTTACGCAGGCGCACTTTAACACCTCAAATAAATCATATCCGTACTTAAGTGAACGTTTCACCAATTCATTGATATGACCTTCAACAAGATCGTTTGGATGTTTATCATCGCTGCAGAACATAACCTTGTCGGTGTATTCAGGTATTAATGTATGCAGTGTTTCATAGTTCTTCGCAGCAGAACCTTCCCGAATTAGAATTTTCATACCATACTTAAGTTTATCGAGAGCTTCATCAAGCATATAGCATTCATGGTCCGTTGTAATACCTGCAGAAATATATTTCTCAGCATCCTTACCTTTTAAACCCGGCGCATGTCCATCGATAGGTTTACCGAGTTCTTTGGCAACTTTAATTTTCTCCATTACAGCAGGATCCCTGTGCAAAACCCCGGGAAAGTTCATCATCTCACTCATATAATGTAAACCGTCTTTTGTAAAGAGCTCCTTAATGTCATTAGCAGTTATTTCTGCACCGGCTGTTTCGAATATTGTTGCGGGCACGCAGGATGATGCTCCAAAATAAAATTTGAAGGGAACCTTCTTACCGCTCTCTATCATGTATCGTATTCCCTCAATTCCCAAAACATTCGCTATCTCATGCGGATCGGAGACCGTTGCAACTGTACCATGTACAACAGCAAGCTTTGCAAATTCAGATGGTATTAGCATTGAACTTTCAATGTGAACATGGGAGTCTATAAAACCAGGTAGGATATACTGTTCGTTTTCAGTTAATTCTTCGGTGATCTTTTTAATTATTCCATCTGAAACCTCTATTGATCCTGGATATATCCTTTTGTTAATAACATCTACAATGTTGCCTGATAATTTAAAATCGTTTTTCATCAACTAATCTTTATTTTGTATTGATATTTTTTAATAAGGTAAAGTAGTCAAACTTGTTATACAACTATAACAATTTAAAATGAGGACTCTACTCATACTTTTTAATAAAAGCTACATTTCTTTTTTCAAGGGATGTCAGTTGACCTGACACATCACTATAAACAGGATTATACCAGCTCTGATTATTAAAATAATTTTTCATGTCCTTGGTCTTGAAAATATAGCCATACCTGGCATAAATTTCATTCCTCATTATTTTTAACTGCCATTTTGATTTGTTCCTGATATCGTCATAATTAAGATACCTTGTCGAAGTTTCCGGGTATAACCCGGGTTGATAATTTGAATAGTCTGTTTCGACTCTTTGCCGCTTGGTTCTGGTTTGATTATCCCTATTCCTTCGTTCTTCTTTTTCAACATACTCTCTTTGAGTAGATAGATCTTCTTTCTCTCTGCTAAGTCTTTCCTCTCTTTGCTTCATAATTCGTTCCTCTTTTTCATCTTTTTCTTTTTCCTTTAAAGCAAGTTCTCTTTCCTTAAGCTCAAGCTCTTTTTTCTTAAGCTCATCGGAAGAATCTTTTTCATCTTTATCCAGTAAACCACACGCTAATACAAAAATTGCTATAAGTAAAGCTATTATGAATTTCATGATTTTAATATTAAATTTTTTAAAATTTTTTATTTGGATGCATCAATTTTTATCAAGGGGGCTTTTGTTTAACAATGTCTTTACTAAAATCCCCCTTTATAAATTTGTAATTGACCTGAGCTGGGTAAACCAGAAATTCCAATCGACAAATAATAAATGACAATTAAATTCCACTTACCAATCTCAAAAATCCAAACAAGTTTTCTTCATTGTTATTTTGAATTTGTGTTTTATTTGTTATTTGATAATTGTTGTTTGTTTTTTTAAAAATTAATTAGGCCAATTAGATTAATTAGAAATTTTCATTATTCGATTTTATTCAAATCATTATGTTATGTTTTGTAAGCACTTCTTTATTCTTTCAAATTTTTCCTCAATATCATTATCAAGCCCTACAGAAAATCTGATTAAGCCTTTTGTAAGTCCTATTTCCTTTTGTTCTTCGTCCGGAATTTCGGATGATGTGCTGTGGCTTGGTGAACTGAATAAAGTTTTAAAATAACCAAGACTAACAGCTAAGTATCCAACTTTTTCTTTCTGCATTAATGTCATGAGCTTTTTTGCTTTGTCTTTATCTTGTAAATCCAGAGCTACAATTCCCCCGTAACCGAACCCATCGTTCATCATACTCTTCAAAAGTTCATGCTGACTATGCTCCTTTAATCCCGGGTAAAAAACTTTACAACCTAATTTTTTAAACTGCTCCGCTAAATACAATGCATTACTACTATGTTTTTGCATCCTGATATGAAGGCTGTGTAAATTCTTGAGTATGCTTGCGGCACGATAACTATCAAGGACAGTTCCAAGAAGCATACTCGAACCTGAATTGATGTCATTAATCTGACTTATAAAATCATTGCTTGCGCAAATACAACCTGCGACACAATCACTCGTCCCGTTAATAAACTTAGTCATACTATGAATAACTATATCTGCTCCTAATCTTGCAGGAGATACAATCATAGGGCTAAAAGTATTATCAACCACCAGTGTCAGATTATTTTCCTTTGCTATTTTGCTTAATTCGGGAATGTTTGCCACTTCAAGCAGAGGATTGCTGATTGTTTCGCAAAATAAAATTCGGGTCTTTTCTGTAATGGCACTTTTAACCTTATCCAGGTTGACAATGCTTACAAACTTAGTTTCAATTCCAAACTTTGGAAGAAAATTTTTAAACAAAGCATAAGTCCCACCGTAAATTGTATGCGCCGAAACTATTTCATCACCTGTATTGCATAATTGCATAACCGCACAGTTGATTGCGCCCATACCCGAAGCTGTAACCTGTGCTGATTCAGTATCTTCAAAACGTGCGAGAGCTTCTGATAAACTTTTATTTATAGGATTCCAGTGTCTCGAATAAAGAAAACATCCTTCAATCTCATGTTCAAATAACTCTTCCATTTTTTCCGGGCTGAGAAAGGTGTAAGTTGATGAATCAGTGATTGATGGGTTTACTCCTCCAAATTCACCAAAGACCAAATAATCGTGTATCTTACTACTTGGATCAAATTTCATTTGTGTTATTCCTTAAGAATTATTTTTTGAGTGAATGACTAAAATTGAATTACATTATAAAATTTAGAATTAAGCATCGGTGCTTATTGATATTCAAGAATTAAATATGGCAGGTTTCCGTTTGTTGTTTTTTATTAAACAATGTTAAGGAAAAAACTAACTTATATAAAAGTATCGATTCACTTTTTTAAATATTTCTCGATCAATTTATAAAATTCTTCCTTTACAAAAGGCTTAGACAAATAGTCGTCCATTCCTGCGTCGACACATTTTTCCCTATCTGCTTTTACAGAATATGCTGTTATCCCAATTATTGGTGTATGTTTACCTGTACCTTTTTCAATCTCTCTAATAATAGAAGTAGCTTCGAGACCATCCATAACAGGCATTTGAACGTCCATTAAAACAATGTCAAATTTACCTTCTTCCATAGCATCAAAAATTTTCAAGCCGTTCTCGACAATTACTACATTGTAATTTTTTCTTATAAGTAACTCTTTTACGAGTCTCTGGTTAACCACATTATCTTCGGCAACCAGGATATTCACCACACCTTCCTTTTTGATTCCTGCCCTCTTCTCTTTAGCAATTTTAGCAGTTTTCTCTAACGGTTTTGCTTTCTCAAATGGTATTTCGAATGATACTACACTACCTGAACCTTCTGAACTTTTAGCTATTAACTCACCGCTCATCATTCTGACAAGGTGTTTTACAATTGCAAGACCCAGTCCCGTTCCTTTGTATTCTATGTCTGGAGAATAATCCGCACTGCTTATGTTTTCATAAAGGTTATCAATTGTTTCTTTGGGTAATCCAACACCTGTATCTCTAACCTCAAAAAGTAATTTTACTTTTTCATCTTCTTTTTTGGTTTCGGTTAAATTTAATTCTACGGTTCCCTTTTCAGTATACTTTATAGAATTTTTCAAGAGGTTAATTATAATCTGATTAATTCGTAAGGGGTCACCAACAATATTGTATTTTATTTTATCCTGGATATTAAGCTTCAATGCCAACTTCTTTTTTCGTGCATCAAAATCAAGAATCTGGCACGTTTTATAAACTAGGTCTCTAATATTAAATTCGATGTTTTCGAGTTTAAGTTTTCCAGTTTCGATTCGGGAAAAATCAAGAATATCGTTTATTATAGCGAGTAATGTGCTCGATGAAAAATTAATTATTTCAAGATATTCTTTTTGCTCCTTCGAGAGACTTGTTAAGAACATCAACTCAGTCATACCAATGATACCGCTCATCGGAGTCCTGATTTCCTGGCTCATGTTTGCTAAAAACTGTGTCTTTACATTATTCATTACTTCCGCTTTCTCTTTCGCTTTGGACAGTTCAATTGCATTACTCTTCATGTCAGTTATATCAAGGGATATTTTCACAAAATCGTTTGTCTTACTTTCAGGATTAAAAACGGAAACAAAAGAAGCAAGCTCCCAGAACTTCAAACCGTTCATTTTTTTAAAACATAACTCACTGGATCTTTCCTTACCGCTTCTCAGGTCTTCTAATATCCGGAAAAAATCTTCCGATTTCATTTCCGCAAACTCACTCAGGTTCTTTCCTATTACATCATTAGACTTATAACCACTGATTCTTGTAAACCTGGGATTAACAAACCTGAGGACTCCCTTATCATCGGTTATGGTTATTATAAAAGAACTTTGTTCAAGTGATTTTGATAATGGTGAGGATACTTCTTCATATTGATCACTTCTCTTAATTGAAAGGTAAACTAAGAAGTAAAAAATTATAGCAGTCAGGATTAAGAAAGCTAATAGTCCTATAACCCTTAATTCCAATAAATTTCCAATTTCAGATATTGAACCAAGGATAGTTGAATGGAAAAAAATTAACAATAATACTCCAAGAATAAAATAGTATGTTGTTAACTTTAAGGAAAACTTGACTTTTGGATTTTTCAAAATAGTTTATTAGTTATTTAATCGTTCAACAAAGCTGTAATAATGGTTCTTCTACTTATAGAAAAAATAAATAAACAATCTATTGAAATCAACATTCTAATAATTATGAAAAATTATATTAGAAATCAGCATATTTTCAGACTGTAAATATTTATTAATAATATAACATTCAATTATTTTTCCAACCGGCATCTGATTTCCATTCAGTAAAATAAATTATAAGATCAGCATCACTCTTCCAGGAAGTAAAATACACCTGCCAATCGGCATCACTTTTCCATTCGGTGAAGTACCAAATACCGCTATCTGGTTTTGCATCACTCTTCCACTCTGTCACGTATACTACCATATCTGCATCACTTTTCCAATTGGTAACATATACAACTTTATCAGCGTCACTTTTCCAATCAGTTACATACACAATCTGTGTAAATGAAGTCTTGACACATAAGAAGAAAATAAAAAACGCGAAGAAAACAATTAGTTTTTTCATAATGGATTATGTTTTAATGTAAGCAATTTAATTATTATTAGGTGAATAATAAATACAACTCGAATGAGAAAAGACGTGATAAAAATAATAATATATAGTTTTAAAAATTTTTCTTAATTTGCAATTTCTTTTATATTCAACTACTTTAATAAAAAATGAATAACATTATAACAAAAGAAATAATAGACGGTGGATATACATACCCACAGTATCGAAAGCTAATTAATGATTTGCTTAAAGAAGGTAAAACGACCAGTAACAACCATTCTGAAAGTTTGATCGAATATACAAAGGTTAACGTTCAGAGAATGAACCGGCTGGATAAAACAACTGATATAAATGAAGACTTAAAGAGAGAAATTGCAGACCTTGAAAAAAAAATGATATGGGTTATTCTTGCAGAAGCTTGGTGTGGAGATGTCGCTCAAAATCTTCCTGTTATTGCTAAGATAGCAGACCTGAGTCAAAATATCGATTTGAAATTAATATTAAGAGATGAGAATCTCGAAGTAATGGATGAATATTTAACTAACGGCGGCAGGTCAATTCCAAAACTTATTTGCTTAGACTCGGGCACACTTGAAGAACTTGGAACGTGGGGACCACGCCCGGAAGAAGTTCAAGAAAGATTTCTAAAAGATAAAGCTGACCCAAACGTTTCCCCTGAAGAAAGGTCTAAGAACAATCAACTGTGGTACATACAGGATAAAACGCAGTCTATTCAAAAAGAATTTTTAAGGCTTATTAAGATATGGAAGAAATAATTCTTCTATATTAAGTATAAATGCAAGTTACGAATTCTTCCTTTGTGAATAAACACCCTACGACTTATTTATAGGCTTTTACCAAATTACTACTCTCTCCTCTTCGTTTCTTATCATCGGGTCTCCATCTTTACCATCAAACGCTTCCTTAAATTCTATCATATTAGAAAGGGGACCGATGACTCGAAATACTGCTGGGGAATGAGGGTCTGTAATAAGCCGAAGCTTCAACTCTTCCGGTCTGATGTTGCTTTTCCATATCTGTGAAAACGATAGGAAGAACCTTTGCTCAGGTGTAAAGGTATCTATTAGTTCTTCGGGCTTGCCTTCAAGGGTCTTTTTAAAAGCTGCAAAAGAAACTGTCAATCCTCCTAAATCAGCAATATTTTCCCCTAACGTTAATTCACCACTCACTGTCAGGCTGTCAACAGCGATATAGTTATTATACTGTTCAACTAATTTATCAGCTCTTACTTTAAATCTCTCTTCATCTTCTTTTGTCCACCAGTCTTTTCTATTACCTTCTGCATCGAACTTCCTTCCCTGGTCATCGAAACCATGTGTTATTTCGTGACCTATTACTGTTCCGATACCGCCGTAGTTCAAAGCATCATCAACCTCTGCATTAAAGAAGGGCGGTTGTAGAATACCAGCAGGAAATACGATTTCGTTTTTAGAACTGCTGTAGTAAGCATTCACTGTTTGAGGATTCATAAACCACTCTTTCCTGTTAACGGGCTTGCCGATTCTATCCATAACTCTCTTAAAACTAAAGTTCCTTGCTCTCTTAACATTTTCGAAAAATGAACCTCTATCAATATCGAGAGAAGAATAATCTATCCATTCGTCCGGGTACCCGATCTTCACAGTGAATTTATCCAATTTTTTAAGGGCTTCGACTTTCGTTTCATCTCCCATCCAATCGAGCTTCATTATTCTTTCTCTAAAAGTCTCTAAAATATTATCTACCATTTCCAATGCATTTTCTTTCGCTTCCGGTTTGAATCTTTCTTTAACAAAAAATTGACCCAGCAATTGACCTATTGTTCTGTTTATAAGTCGCAAACTCCTCTTCCACCTGGGCTGCATCTTTTCGGTCCCTCTAAGAACTTTATTATAAAATCTAAAATCTTCATTTTCAAATTCGGAGCTTAACAAATATGCATTCCTTCTTACCATATTCCATTTGAGATAATCTTTTAAATCAGACACTTCTGTATCCGTCATCAGCACGTTTATTTCTTTAAAGAAATCCGGCTGCCCAACATTGATACCGTTCTCAAAATAATAATCTTCAGTTAAACCTACTCCATCGAAGATAGTCTTCCATGAAAAGTCTGGTGTAAGTTCGCTAAGCTCTTTTAATGTCATAAGGTGGTATGTGGCATCTGGGTCTCTTCTCTCTACGCGGGTCATAGAAGCTTCTGCTAATCTCGTTTCAATTTTTATGATTTTTTCTGCGGACTTTTCGGCATTTGTTTTTTCGTAACCCATTAATTCAAACATCTTTGCAATATGTTCGACGTATTGCTCTCGCAGTTTATTAGACTTCTCATCTGTTTTTAAATAATAATCACGGTCTGGTAAGCCTAACCCTCCTTGATATAATTGAGGGATAACGTTTTCGCTGTTTTTAGAATCCTGTCCAGCCCAAAATGAGAAAAGCGGACTTATCCAATAATTTCTGAGGTAAGCCAGGACTTCTTGAAAATCCTCAATCGTTTCAATTTTATTGATTCTTTCCAAATCTTCTTTTAAAGGTTTCATGCCGTCTTCTTCAATTTTTACAGTGTCCATTGCTGTAAAATATAAATCACCAATCTTTTGAAACTTGCTGCCTTTTGAAGGTTCAATTTCATACGCGGCATTTTCAAGAATAGCTTTAAGCACTTTATTATTTCCTTCTATGACCTGCTCCCAACTCCCGTACCTGCTGTACTCGGGAGGAACGGGATTGTTTTTTAACCATGTCCCGTTTGAATATTGATAGAAGTCTCCATTCGGATCAACAGTCGGGTCAAGGTTTTCAAGATTAATACCACTTTTAATATCAGGATAGTTTTCACTTTGGGCTATCAAATTTCCAAACGGCAGGAAAATTATTATAGCGAAAATAAAAGTGAAAATTTTTAAAATTGATTTATTCATTATATTTTGAGGAAAAGTTTGGATTAAATATTTAATACATATTTACGTTCTGTTTTGCAATTAGTTATACATTCAACATTATTAATTTAATCATAAAGAACTTGAATTTCTAAAGAAAAAATTAATCGTTATTTTGTTTTATTATTACAAAGGTTCAAAAACTAACAAGAAATTATTTTAAAAAATGAAACATTCATTTATTACTGCACTACTTGTTATAGTCTCTATTTTAAACATAACAACTCTTTGTCATCCCAACGATGACATTCTACCTAATCCTATCTATCAACACAAAATGCCAAATGGGCTTAACGTGGTTACTGTACCCTTCGAAAGCACGGATATTGCAGCGTTCTACTTAGTCGTAAGGGTGGGATCGAGAAATGAGATTGAAGAAGGTGTTACGGGATTTGCACACTTCTTTGAACATATGATGTTCAGGGGTACGGACAAATATTCAAAAGAAAAATATGATGAATTATTGAAATTGATAGGAGCAACCTCCAATGCGTATACCTCGAATGATAAAACCGTCTATCACATTGTGGGAAATGCTGATAAATTAGAATTAATGTTCGAAATAGAATCCGATAGATTCCAAAACTTGAATTATTCCATACACGATTTTAAAACGGAAGCAGGGGCAGTAAAAGGTGAGTACACTAAAAATATTTCGGACCCCTATGGGCAGTTGGAAGAAAAAATTAAAATGACTGCTTTCACTGATCATACATACAGACATACAACAATGGGCTTCTTTGAAGATGTTGTGAATATGCCTAATCAATATGATTACTCTCTTAAATTCTTTAAGCGTTTTTATAAACCGGAATATTGTACTATAATAGTAGTAGGGGACGTTGCTCCAAAAGAAGTAAACTCACTTGCGGAAAAATATTTTGGAGAGTGGGAACGGGGAGATTATACTTCCGACATTCCAGTTGAGCCTTATCAAACGGAAAAAAGATGTATTCATTTACAAAATGCTTCAATACCTCCTTACCTATCCCTTAATTTTAAAGGTCCTGCTTTTAGCGATAGTGAGATAGATGTACCAACTCTAAAAGTTATTGCGAGCATTCTGTTTTCAAAAAGGTCAGAGATCTATAGAAAATTGGTTGTGGAAGAGAATAAATTACGACGTTTGTATTGTTACATCCCAACAAGCCGTGATCCTGATTTAATTGAAATTAATGCAACGGTTGTAAACAGGGAAGACCTTCAATACGTTAAAGATGAAATTATGAAGACGATTGATAAAATTAAATCAAAATCCTTAGATGATAAACTCATCAAGGAGGCAGTTTCAAACATAAAATATAGATTTGCAATGAGAATCGACAATCCCGGAACTGTAGCAGGTTCACTTGCGCACTATGTCTCGCTTACAGGAGATCCTGAATCTTTAAATAGACTCTATGCTTTATATGATAATATAAACAGCGATGACATCGTGAATATTGCAAATAAATATTTTATGGATAACGGATTGACAATTGCAACAATATCTTCAGAAGAAAGTGAATTATTAAAATAACCCAACTCTTTGAAAACCTCAGGAGAAAAATTAAAAAATCAGAAATGCACAAAATAATAATCTACTTTGCTTTTATACTGTTATTCATTCCAAAAACATTCTGTCAGGAATTAATTGAACTAAAATTACCAGAGACCGATAAGATTACAATCAAATTAATGTTTAAGAATGGTTCCGTATCCGATCCAAAAGGAAAGGAAGGTTTAACTTATCTAACAGCAAACTTAATAACATCAGGGGGAACAGAAAACCGGTCATACAATCAAATCCAGGAGATTGTATACCCAATGGCTGCAGACTTTCGCACATCTGTTGATAAAGAAGTAACAGTTTTTACATTTAATGTACACAAAGATTTTCTGGAAGATTTCTATCCGATTTTAAAGGAATTGATTATGCAGCCATCTTTTGCAGAAAAAGATTATAGAAGAGTTAAGCTCAATCAGCAAAATTACATTGACCAGATAATACGATCATCATCGGATGAAGAATACAGCAAAAAGGCTCTTGAAGATTTCTTATTCAGGGGAACACGATACCAGCACATGGTTCAGGGGAAATCCGAGAGTTTAAAATCGGTTTCATTAGATGATGTTAAATCCCATTATGAAAACAGTTTCACCCGTAATAATCTTTTAATCGGTATTGCAGGTAATTTTCCTGATGATTTTCCCGAAAGATTAAAAGATGATATGCAAGATTTCCCCAACACAATCCCTGCTTTACCTGATATAAAAGAACCAAATGTACCGGATGGTATTAATGTAGAGATTGTATCCAAAAATAATGCATTCGGCTCTGCAATATTCATGGGTTTTCCAATTGATATAACCCGTGCAAATGACGACTTTGCCGCTCTAATGATCGCTAACTCATATCTTGGTGAACACAGAAAGTCTTATGGTGTCCTGTACAATAAACTCCGCACCACAAGATCAATGAACTATGGAGATTATTCTTACATTGAATGGTTCGATGGGGGCGGTTATAATTCACAGCCACCTTCTGGATTCCCACGGTCTTTAAACTATTTTTCAATATGGATAAGACCAGTACAAATTGCAAAACAGTTAAAACTTCAATATCCTGAACTCTCCGATATAAAGACCGGGCATGCTCACTTTTCAATAAGAATGGCGTTAAGAGAAGTAGAAAAGTTAATAAAGGATGGTTTATCACAAAAAGATTTTGAGGATACAAGAGAATTCTTAAGAAGTTATATTAAACTTTATGTTCAGGAACCCGAAGAGCGTCTCGGTTATTTAATGGATTCGAGGTTTTACGGAAGAAAAGATTTTATAAATGAATTGTATGTTTTACTGGCAAACCAGACACTCGAGGACGTAAATAATGCCATCAAGAAGTACTGGCAGGTAGATAACATATACATCACAATCATTACTGATGAAAGCGAGGTTGAAGAACTTGCTAAAAGCATAGAAGGTAATTTAACATCACCCGTGAGTTATTCAAACCTGGTTAAAGAGGGTTTGCCTTTAGAGGTTTTAAATGAGGATGACATTATTGTAAATTATAAAATAAATATAAAATCAGTATCTATAATAAACAGCGAAGATACATTTTCAAAATAGACGTTTTTGATGATACAATTAATTATCGGGGGATTAGCACTTAGTACAATCCATGCACTTATTCCAAACCACTGGATACCGATTGTAGCAATTAGTAAATCTGAAAAATGGTCTAGAAGAGAAGCAATCGAATTCACTTTTATAATTGGGGCAGCACATACGATCAGCTCTATAATGATTGGTATTGTAATAGGTTTAATCGGATATAAGCTAAGCGAAACTTTAAGTTTCATTACTAATATTGCTGCTCCCCTAATACTCATTATCCTGGGAATCATTTTCGTTATTCTAAATAAAAGTCATCATCATCACAAAACTATCAATTCGAAAGTAATTACGGAAGGTTCTAAAAGATCAAAGTTCGCTATTATATCAACAATGGGAATAGCGATGTTCTTTTCCCCATGCCTTGAAATAGAAGCCTACTATTTTACAGCTGGTGCTTTAGGTTGGATGGGAATAGTAACACTTTCGATCATTTATCTTTTTGTTACTGTATTTATTATGATAATATTAGTCGACCTAAGCAGAAAGGGAATTGATAAGTTAAATATTAAGTTGCATTTCTTTGAACACAATGAAAAAGCAATAGCCGGTGTTGTTTTAATTGTGCTTGGAATTTTTACTTATTTTGTAAAGCTGTGAGTTTGTTTTCGTTTTTTGCTTAAAACATTTTTAATATTGAATCACTTACACAAAGGACATAACAACGGAGAGCAAAACATAAAAAACATAAAGAGTGCTCTCTTTATTAACTTAATATTTACTTTTATTGAATTAGCGGGTGGCATATTATCAAACAGTGTTGCCATTATATCCGACGCAGTTCACGATCTCGGAGATACTATCGCTCTCTCTTTCTCCTTGTTCAGTGAGAAATTTGCGAAAAAGAAAGATGTAGATCAAAATTATACATACGGCTTAAACAGGCTGCCACTGCTAAGCGCATTTATAAACTCAATTATACTTCTAATTGGGTCTGCAATTATTTTATACAATGCCATACCAAGACTATTTAATCCAGAACCTCCACATGCAGAAATAATGATTCTTATAGCTGTTGTTGGGGTTGCCGCGAACGGATGGGCAATGCTAAAGCTGAAAAGAAATAAAGGACTGAACTCAAAAGTGTTAGCCTTGCATATTCTCGAAGATGTTTTGGGCTGGGCTTCAATATTTATAGGAGCTATTCTGATTTATTTTCTGGATCTACCTATAATCGACCCAATCCTATCAATCATTATTACTCTCTACATCCTGTACAATGTTTTCAAAAACATTCGGTCCGCATATCAACTATTCATGCAGAAGTCACCCGAATCAATAGAAGCTGTTGACATCTTAAACTTTATTAATAAATTCGAAGAAGTCAAAGCTGTTGAGGATTTTCATGTCTGGTCGCTCGAAGGGACTCAACACATATTAACTGCTCATGTTTTAGTACAGGATGATCTTGATACTGCATCAAAAAAATTGTTAAAGATAAAAATAAGAAAGGGAGTAAAGATGTTTGGTGACATACACTCAACTTTAGAAATTGAGAATGAATCTGACGTGTGTGAAGACCACTGCTGCTAACTTATATTAAACATTGAACTTTAAATGACAGGGGGATAAATTATTTCAACTCACCCGAAATAGTTACGACAATTCTTCTTCTGCCGCCGTGATTTCTGTGTTCACATAAATAAATCCCCTGCCATGTGCCAAGATTAAATGAACCGTCCTTAATTGGAATTGTAATACTGCTCCCGATTATAGATGTCTTTATATGAGATGTCATATCGTCAAGCCCTTCAAATGTGTGTTGATAATAACCAGCTTCTTCCGGTACCATTGCATTAAAATGAGTTTCCATATCAGCCCTGACAGTTGGGTCAGCATTCTCATTTATTGATAGCGATGCAGAGGTATGTTTAATGAAAATGTGTGCGATACCAACAGAATAGTTTTTAATTTCGGGAATATGCTTAAAGACCTCGTTTGTAACAAGATGAAAACCTCTGGGTTTTGAAACAAGTTTTATTTCTTTTTGGAACCAGCTCATAAATAAAATTAAGATTATTTGCTTACTAAATAATCTTTAATTTCTTCATAAATTTCAGTAGCTGTATTGAAAAATTTAGTGGCAATTTCTTTTGATGGTTTACCCCCAGGAAGTAATCCCAAATCTGTCGGATATCGGGAATCTGTGTAAAGTTCATTTATCTGGTCAAATATTTCCTGTTCAATATCCAATTTAATATACTTTTCAATTTTTCCTTTTAAATTGATGAGATTATGGATTCTTGGTACTT
>JADHVP010000059.1 GCA_016783945.1 Ignavibacteria bacterium | reverse complement strand
GCTGCTTCTACGGCTTCATTTATATCATCAGCATTAGATGCCGGAAATAGACCTATGAGATCACTTTCCCAGTCTGCTGGGTTTCTGTTTTCAGTAGTTTTTCCACTCGAAGAACTTTTCCATTCTCCATTAATAAGATTCTTGAATTCTTCTACCATAATATTTTACTCCAATTTTATGTTATTTATTTTGCAAAATAAATATTAACTTTGATTTTATAAATTCAATAATCACAAACAACTCCTGAAAACTCTAATGTGTACAAAAATGATAATCACAATAATTATACTATATTTTCTTTCTATCACATCATGCAATAATGATAGAACAAACACTATGGACAAAAAAACAAATCACGATTCAAATGAGATACAAACTGACTCGATTCCCACATTAACCAAGAACCAGAAAAAAATCTTAGATGGGGCAAGAAAAACACTTGAGAATGGCGCTGTTTATGATCTCTCTATGGGTTACTATGTTTTAAAATATGAAGACGGAGAATATACTGGTAAAAAAGTCTACCCGAATGGCGATTTAGATCCAAATATCGGTGTCTGTACTGATGTAATTGTAAGAGCGTTAAGAAAAGCTAGCATCGTTGATCTTCAGGAAGCCATTCATGATGACTTGTTAGAAAATTGGAGTGATTACCCAACATGGCGCTGGGGCTTAAAGAAGCCAGATTCTAATATCGACCACCGAAGAGTAATGAACTTAGAGGTTTGGTTTAATAAATATTGGCAGGAAATGGATTATAAAAATTTTAAACCAGGAGACATTGTTGTATGGGATATGAATCAAGATGGGGCAAGCGATCACATTGGTATCGTAACTGATAAACAAGTAAACAACAGGTTTTATGTTATTCATAATCACCCCGACCCTGGACACATTGCAGAAGAAGATAAACTTTTCAGGTGGGATATGACCGGACATTATAAAATATCAGATTAAATTTTAATTGATTGTTTTGAAAATTAAGTCATAATATCTTAAGTGATTTTAAATATTAAATCCCTTAATATTATTCTAAAAATTTTTCTCATTAATAAAACTAAAACGCTATGTGGAAATCATTACTAATTATCTTATTCTTTCCATTATTTGTTTTTTCGCAGCAAAACTCCGGGGAAAATTTCATTGGTGTAACCGAGCAACTCGTTAATGAAAATGGGGTGCAAAATATATATACAACTATAACTCCAGAGATTAACAATGGAAAACAAACTCTTTATGAGCAAACACCAAATAATCCGCCTTTTATTTCTGATAACAATACAACTATAAGGTGGTTATATACTGATCCTGTATCAGTTGGTAATCATTGTGCTGTAAGTAGTAACGGCAATTACAATATCACAGCCTGGGATCTAAATTCAAAAAGAGTTTCTTTTTATGGTAATTTAAACTCCACTCCCTTGTGGGAATACTATGTAGACCCACAGGTTTCGACGAGCAGCTATGTTGCAATTTCCGATACAGGAGGGGTAATAGCTGTTGGGTCAACAAAGAATATCTATTTGTTTAATAATTCCAGCAGTACTCCTTTCTTCAATCTTAATCTTTCAACAATTCCTTATGCAGGCACTGCCGGTCCCGTTGATATAACAAAAGATGGCTCATTCTTTGTCGGATGCGAATACGGAACCGATTCAAGTACTATATATGGGTTTAACAGTAGCTCAACCACTCCTGTGTGGAGCTTCAAAGTCATTCCAAGCACTGGCGCTGCCAGAGTATACGGGATTAATATTTCCGGAAACGACTCTCTCCTGATTGCTAATACATACGGTGTTTTTTATGTTTTAAATACCTATACCGGTCAGCTTATCTATGAGGGTTTAATAAATCCCTCCAGCTCATCTGGAACACAAGCAGTACAGGGAATAAGCGGAGACGGTAATATTATTGCTACAGTAAATTACAGGGGTTATGTAAGAGTATTCCAGAGGAGTGGCTCTACTTATAACCTCTTGTGGCAGCATCAAGAACCTCCAGGATCTTATTATAATTGGATGTACTCAGTCGATATTTCTTATAACGGCGACTTCATTGCCTGTGGAACCCTTAATTTCTTAAGTTCATCCAGCTATGACGGAAAAGTAAAAGTTTTCAAAACTGCTTCTGGGGGTACTCCCCTATGGACCTATACAGGTTGTGGGGATAATGTGGTTTGTGTATCTTTGTCCAAAAGTGGAAACATATTAGCGGCTGCTTCTTATGGTGCTCTCAGTCATACGACAAACGACTTTTATCTGTTTAAAACATTCACGGGCAACACTCCCATCTTCACAATAAACACACCGGGCTCCCTTTACTGGTGCAGTACATCCCATGATGGTAAGACTGTTGTAACAAGTGGAAAAGCAGTTCACGCAAGGATAATGGGAAATGGTGGTTTATTATATAATATAAGTGTCGACACGCTTCTTACTTCTATCAGCAACAATCAGAGCCTAAATCCCACTGATTATAAATTATCTCAGAACTACCCAAATCCTTTCAATCCGAAAACTGTAATAAAATATGTATTACCAGAAAGAGGTTATATTGGCTTAAAGGTATTTAATGTAATGGGAGAAAATATCGCAACACTAGTAAATAGAACGCAAGATAAGGGAAATTACGAAGTCACTTTTAATGGAGAAAGTTTACCAAGCGGTATATACTTCTATAGACTTGAAGCTAACGGAAAAACTATAAATAAGAAAATGATATTACTCAAATAGTCTAATAAAAAAGGGCGGGAGAGTATAAATCTCCTGCCCTTTTAAATCTTTCCTTTTAAGTATACAAAACCTACAATACTAAATACTGATCCTCTAAAAATCAAAAATTAAATTCGTAACTAATCTTGAAATACCTCCGTGTGTAATGAAGCTTTTCTCCTTCTAAGTTGAGAACAAAATACACGTTGCTGCCAGCAAAGAATTCATATTGCACCATTGCATTCAATAATGCATCTTCTGAATAAGTATCTTTTTGATAAAACGCTCTCAGATATAATTTCTTCAACACCTGATAGTCAAATCTTGCATTTATTATCGTTCCAGATTCCCCAAAGAACTCTAAAAAATTAATATCCGTATCAAATGAAAGTCTGTCAAAAAGAATAAAGCTTAATCCTATGTATGGGTTATTAATGTATGAGCCATAATATGTTCCAAAAAAATATCCAGCATTAACGGAATTACTCCCAAATAAGTATCTAAAACTATATTCCTGAAGGAGGTTGCTTCTTTTTATAACATTATCATTTTCATCATAATCATCTGGTCTGTTATATTCAAGATATGTGCTAAAGTTAAGTGGACCGATTATTTTCGTGTTCATATTTAGGTTCAGTCTATCCTGCAAACGGAAATCATCACTTAAAATTCTTGCCCTGTAATAACCACCACTCACATTTATGTCGGAGAAGAGTGATCTGTTAAAAACCCACTTATAACCTCCAGAGACATAGACCTTGTCATAGTCATTCGGCAATCCTACTTGACCATCAAAAGAGGTCGAAGCATTAAACCTGCTATCAACATGTGTATATGATAAATCAGCATAGGGTCCTCCGCTTTCATCGTATTGATAGTAAGCATAAAATTTATATGCGTTGCCTTCCATATTTGTTACATACTGTCCAAGCAGCCTAACACGATTATACGGAAACCTGTAAAATCCATCCATACTAATTATTCTTTCCTGGTAATCTCTCGTTTTATCTTTAGAATAAAGAAAGAAACTCCCTAAAGAAAAATCGTCTGCATAATATTTTGGTCTTGCAACGAAATAGAGCCTTTTGTTTCCTTCGGGGTCTGGCTCTTCTTCTACGAATATCGCTCCGGCTTTTAGTCTATCACCTCTGTATGTATAATTAAATCCTAAATTAATATTGTAAATTGCTCTTGTATAGAAAAGATTTATAGGCGAGCTGTATATATCAAGATCTTTGCTAAAGAATGGTCTTTTTTCCTGCAAAAAAATCGGCTGGTCATAAAAAGAAAATGTAAAAGGATCCGCTTCTAAGGTCGACTCGTCTGTATTGTATGTTGATTTTAGTTTATGCTTATCTAACGACAAAGTGAGCTCTCCTCCAAGTTGAGCCTTGTAGGTGGAATCATTGAATTTGTCTCCAACAACAAAAGGTGTAGCGTTGAAATCAAGGTTTAATCTTTCGTTGAATGGTTCAATATCAAGTTCATAAGTATTTTTCACACTCATTAATTCACTGTCTGGATTTATTGAGTAGAAATAATACGTTCCATCAGGGCGATAAGCAAATAACACAATGTCTATTCCTATCTTCTTTGTATTTTTATTCTGAATTCTATCAACAGGTATTTTTATTTCTGATTCGATATAACCGTGTTCGCCATCTTTAGCTTCCCTATAAACGGTTGACTTACATTCCCAGACCCAGTCCCATTCGGATGAGGTAGATTTTTGGTTATAAATAAGCATATCACGCTGATTATCTAAAAAACTGAAGACAAACAAATATCCGTTCTGATTTTTGTTCTCGAGATCCAAAACTATAAAGGTTTCGTTTTCTTCATCTGTACTCCTATCACGAACCAGCGACTGTGAAATCACCTTCGATTTTGGATGAAATTGGAATGCAAAATATAACGCATCTCTTGATTGCTTAACATAAACGATCGTACTATCATAGTTCTTGCCGTCTGATTTAGGGATTGTGAGATAGAAATCATTAAAGATTTTAGCTCCAGCCCATTCGCTTTGGTTTATTTTTCCATCAATCTTGGGAACTTCACTTACATCTCCTTTAGATTGTGAAAATACATTCCCGACAAGACATAATATTATACAAAAGAAGAAAAGAAGATTTTTTATCTGAGGATTCATACTAAAATCAGCTTTAGTTAAAGTAGCATACGTACTAATTCTAATACGAATGAATAGATTGTTAGTTACAGTATTTAATGATGATTTGTTGAGCTAATATAAGGAAAGAATTTGCGGGTAATCTGATTGTAAATTCATAAACCTAAGAACTGAATAGCGAGACCACTCATGAAAATAGCTGCACCTGCAAAAGCATGAGTGTACCTTTCCAGCTTACCTAATGAAACAAAACTTATGCCCCATGAAGCTAATATCACAAGTGTGAGCATTGTAGTAACGGTTACGAAACCAAAAATGATTGCAACAACTGCTACCCCAAAAGCATTCTCTTGAGCTGCTGGATACATAAGTAAGGGGATCAATGGTTCACAGGGACCAAAAACAAAAATAGTAAATAATATCCACGGTGTAATATTTTTCTTTTTCATGTTTTCGTGTGCGTGTAGATGTTCTTCTTCGTGTTTATGAGTATGTGAATGCTTTGAACCATTTTCGTGAATATGTAAATGGGTATGTGGTTTATTTCGAATTGCTTTCTTTAAACCCCAGGCAAAATATACTAAACCGAATGCGATAAATAGCCAGGCAGCTAATTCTCCTCTAAAAGATTCTATCACATCGATATTCGAAATTGCTATTCCGGCAACGACGCCAATTAGTCCAAGGACAACAGAGCCAAGGATATGACCTACGCCGCATAAGGCTGTAATCCAGACTGTCTTTTCCCGCGACCAGTTACGAGCCTTTGACATAACAATAAACGGAAGATAATGGTCAGGACCAAACAACGTGTGAAAAAATCCAATCGATGCTGCTGTAAGTGATAGTATTAATAATTCTTCTGACATTGTATTTTCATAAATAATTTATTTTACTCGAAAAGGTCTTCCTCTCTTTCAAGCATAAGTATTGAGTGCTGAGATACTATATAATATTTTTCCCCTTCATACATAACCTCTATCGCACCCTTTTGAAGATAGATTGCAAGGTCTCCTTCTCGTGCTTGTAGAGGTATGTAATTGATTTTCTCCTCCCTTTTTTTCCACGGTTCTTCAATGTCTTCTCCTGGTATTGGAATAGGGTAACCCGGTCCCACCTTCATAATATAACCGCTTTGTACAACCTCTTTCTCTTGCACCCCAGGGGGAAGATATAAACCGCTTTTTGTTTTATCGGTTAGAGACTTTGGTTTTATTAAAACCTTATCTCCAACAATTATTATATTCCCTAATTTATTTCTTTCTGACATAACAATTATTATTCAAGATTTTTTAACACACATAAATAGAATGTGTTAAGCTATGCATTATAGAACAAAAAGGAAGTTCAATTTATTTAACACGTTATCTGTTTTTAATCAAATAAAGATTTCAATGGATTTCGCTATTTATATTAAAAATTTCATGCCT
This sequence comes from Ignavibacteria bacterium, assembly GCA_016783945.1. Taxonomy (GTDB): domain Bacteria; phylum Bacteroidota; class Ignavibacteria; order Tepidaquicellales; family Tepidaquicellaceae; genus BS750m-G4. The sequence continues at coordinate 10,469 of JADHVP010000059.1, read as the reverse complement.
ATCCAAAGACAGCCAGTAATTAATTGCACTCTCACGAATTGTATTCCAGTACTCATCGTTACTTAGACCATATTCTTCAACTAACTCTTTTATCTCTTTAGAGATATTTTCGGATAGCTCATCCTTTAATTTTATTCTTATAGTCCTGCCCATATATGTGAAATCTGCTGCTGGCATAGTATTATCTTCGACGACTTTAATTAAACCGTGACCGAGTGTTGCTCCCGTGCTTACTTGAATACCATCATTTATACAACTTAACGGTGGCTTAGAACCTGCATATGAACATACTTTCAATTCGTCAACACCAGCACCAAAATACTCTAATGCCCTAATACCCATCTTCGCCCCGATTAAAGCATATGTACCAATATGCCGATGCAGTTCAAATGTCGTCACAGCTGCATTCCACTCAATAACACCATGCTTGGCAATAATTTCCTTCATCAACGTCTGAACATCTGGTTTATAAAATGACGTATCAAGGGGAAGTTGGTTTATAATTTGATTGGGATACATGTTGTTTTCTCTAAAAATATTTATTATGTAATTATTTGTTTCTTCTTTAGAATCTGTATCCATTCTGTAAAATATAAATCCTCCTGTTGAATCTTTTAAGTACTTTTCTGGATAGTGCAAGTAGACAGCAACCATTTCATCAAATATTCTGTATCCATATGGATTATTCAATACATCATTCGAAAAAGATCTGCACATCTTTCGTGCAGTTAATTTTATGAGAGATTCAATTGTCCTGATATGATTATCAGAATACTCGCCCTCGCCCTGAACAATATGAATCGGAATATTTAATCGGGTCAATGAAAAAACAGCATATGTATCGTTTTCATAATTAAATCCCTGCATCGGGAATATGGCATAGCTGCTCCAGATAATTTGTTCGATAAGTTCAGCAAATCTTTCATTGGAAGACATCAAATAATGCACAGTCGATAAACTGCCAAGATTAACAAAATCAATTTTGTTCTTACACTCTCTTGATAAATAATTTGAGAGGGAATCTATCGAAATGAATTTGGATGAATTGACAAAGTTTTCATCTCCCCAGCTGAAGTCCATTGCTGTTGGGCAATCTCTGCCACTCTTTTGAATGTGTGAGTTTCCAGCAACCGGGATTCCTTCATGGTAAAGTGAATTAAGCAATGCTTTCACTTTAATGGCTGCATTTTCAGCATTCAAAACACCATTTGACGTTGTTATACCAAGAACCCGAACATCGTTAGCGGAAAGCAAAAGACAAAGAGTTCGATAATCATCAATACCACCATCGGTATCAATCACAACGTACCTGCTTGGATTCCATGGGTGCGCAAATCCAGAGAGGTATGTTATGAAGAAGAAAGAAAGAATTAATTTTTTCATAAAATATTACCGTGTTACAAATATAAATATTGTGCTACTAAGTAAGTAAAAAATTTTATACTATTTCCTTTCCAACTGTTGACTTCATTAATCCAACGTGTTTTACTCCTTTGGTAGACTTCAATATGTTGTATAATTTTTTTACTTCTTCCGCTTTTCCTTTTACCACAATAAACTCTAAGCAGTTATTGTGATCCAAATGTATATGCTGGGATGAGATTATTAGATTATGAAATTTGTGTTGTGCTTCAATAAGTTTATTCACGAGCTGCCTGTGATGGTGGTCATAAACCATAGAGATACCACCTGCAATATCTATTGCGTGAGTCCATTCTTCTTCCACAAAACTTTCCCTTATCAAGTCTCTAATTGCCTCAGAACGGTTCCCATAATTCCTAGCTTTTATGAGTTTATCAAACTTCTTTAATAAGTTCTTAGGGACAGAGACTCCAAACCGAATTAATTTTTCCATAGCTTTTTATGTAATCGTGCTACTATTGTAATAATTGTAACACAAGATCGGTTTAATACTCAAAAACATCAATATACATTTTTATACACTTGTTTATTATAACATGTGAATTTATTAAGAATAGGGGCTTTGAGGGGTATACTCTATTAGAACTTTACATAACAAAAGAAAATATTCGAAGCTAAATAATTCTTTAGATTTTATAACTCATATATTACACCTTCCCGAACACAATCGTCGTTACCGCTCCATTATCATTACTTAATTTAAGCCTACCAAGGATACTATGCTTTATTGTTCCAGAAATTAATTCAAATCCTGTACTTATTTTACTGTAATCTCCTCTTATCATTTCCTGTGGATACCCTGGACCATCATCACTATACCGAAAGACTATATTACCATCTTCTTCTGTTATCTTAATTTCTATGGCAATTCTATCTCTATCTTGAAGAGCATACTTAAGGCTGTTTGTAAATAATTCATTAATTATGAGTGCAAGGTTGTGCGCCTGGTTGCTGTCTACAAAAACATCAGATGATATAATATTCAGTTTTATTCTCTTTGAGGAATAGATGTATTTTAGTGTAGCATTTATTACTTTTTTGCACAGCTGATCTAATTTAAGATTTTCCCATCCGCTATCTGTGAGCATTGTATGTACTACAGAGAGTCCCTGTATACGTGCTGTAAGATCATTTAAAAAAGGTATATATTTATGCAACTTTTTTCTTTCTAAAAGATCTTTTTCGGAAAAGACCATGCTCAATAAAGCGGTGAGGTTGTTTCTCACTCGGTGATTGACTTCTTTTAGAAGCACCGCTTGCTTTTTGGAAAGCTGCCTTAATTCCATCTCAACCTGCTTACGCTTATTTATCTCACTCTCCAAATCTAACATTTTTTTCTCTAGTTTATTTATTAATCTTTCGCTATAAAGCTCTAAGACATCTTTCTTCTCTTCAGTCAAAGACTTTTGTGGTTTCATATTCAATTCGTGAGCATTATTAAAAATTCCTTTAACAATTTCTAAAAGTTTATCAGGTGTCTTTGGCTTCCGAATAAACTTTTGTGCTCCTAAGTATAAAGCAAACTCTTCATCCTTCTTGTCTACATAAGTTGCTGTGTAAAATATGAAAGGAATTACCTTGAGCTTTTTATCTTTCTTACATTCCTGACATAATCGAAAACCATCCATTACAGGCATGAGAACATCTGAGATTATGAGATTAAATCTTTCTGAATAAAGTTTTTCGAGTGCTTCCTTCCCATTAACACTTAAGCTTACTTCATACCCATTACCTGAAAGTAATGTCCCAAGCATTTCAAGATTATCTCTATTATCATCTACAATAAGTACTTTCATTATTTTATATTTAAAAGTTTATTAACACTTCTTTATAAATACTTATTTAAAAAATTCTTGTATCTTAGACAACACTGTTTCGGGATCAATTGGTTTTTCGATATCTCCGCTGCAGCCAGCTTTTAATGCTTTCTCTTTATCCCCGGGCATGGCATAAGAGGTCAAAGCAATAATTGGAATAGTATCATTAATCTCGGAAGCTCTTATCCTCTTTGTAGCTTCCAAGCCATTAATATCCGGAAGTTGAATATCCATGAGTATTAATTCCGGTTTTTCTTTTATTGCTAATTTAACGCCAGTGATACCTTCTCTTGCTTCGATTACTTCATAATCATTATTTTCTAATATAAACTTGATAAGATATAGATTATCTTCGTTGTCTTCAATCACAAGTATTTTTTTTTATTTATTTTTCTCCTTATTTTTTAAAGGAAGTACAAAAGAAAACTCACTGCCTTTTCTGTACTCGCTTTTTACCATTATACTTCCTCCTAAAAGCGTTATTAGTTTCTTACAAAGGTATAATCCAAGTCCTGTTCCCCCTCTTTTTTTTGTAAGAGATGTACTAATCTGTTGAAAGGGTTGAAATAGCTTATCTAAACTTTTCTTTGGCATCCCTATTCCTGTGTCAGCAACCTTAACTTTTACCTTTTGTTCTTTTAAAAGACTTGCTTGTATAATTATATTTCCTTTGTCAGTGTACTTAACTGCGTTACTAACAAGATTCATTAAAACCTGCCTTAAACGTCTCTCGTCACTTTCTATTATAATATTATTGGGAACGCTGTACTTAATTTCCAAATTTGTCTCTTTTACCATTGGCGCTATATTATTAACCACTCCTTTGATAATGTCTTTTAAATTTATTTCCTCAATATAGACTTCTACTTTACCCGCTTCTATTTTAGAAATATCAAGGGTATCATTAATTAAGCTTAAGAGATGACTTGCGCTGCTCTTTACTTTTTCAAGTTGTTTCCTTTGTTCATTATTTAATTCTCCAGCCATACCCATTAAGAGAATGCCAGTAAATCCAATTATAGAATTAAGCGGGGTTCTTAACTCATGACTCATACTGGCAAGAAAAATCGATTTCAGTTTATCTAAATCCTGAAGATGCAAAACTGCTTCTTTCAATTCTATAGTCCGTTCTGAAACTGTTTTCTTTAACTCCGCAGCATGATTCTGTACTTTTTCATAGAGCATAGCATTTTGTAAGCCAACCGCTATTTCATTAGTAAGTGTATCGATAAATGTAGATTGCTCCTCGAAATTCCTTTTCAAAGCTGAAGCTATCCCAAGTACTCCAATGGTTTCGTCTCCACTTTTTAACGGTAATGCTACAAAAGATTTCAGACCTGCTTTTTTGCATTCTTTCCATGTACACCTCGGATCTTTTGTTATATCTGTTACGTAAATTGTTTTTCCACTCGATACTGCAATTCCACATAAACACTCACCTACACAATGTATCGAAGTTTGCTTGTGTGAATATTTTGATTTCTTAGGTCCAAAGTCCTGAAGCAATAATTTATCATCTTCACGTCGAAATATCAGGGCAAGATCTGGTTTTACTGCCTTTAATATTCCATTAATAGCAGCCTTGACAACTTGTTTCTGTGAGAGGTTTGCGCCAACTTCTTGTGCCAGTATATTTAGAGCGGTTAACTCAAAAGTTTGCTTTTCTAGCATTTCTTTGTCAAGTTTATATTCCGTGATGTCCTGAAAAGTACCTCTTAATTTTACAACCCTCCCATCCTTCTCTACGGCTTCACCTATAGCCTTGCACCATTTTATGTTACCTTTTTTTGTCCTGAGCATAGCCTCGAACCACATAGGCTTTCTTGTTTTTATTAAATCCTGCATTTTTTTCCCTATCATCCCGCGATACTCCGGAAGATACCAACCAATATGTTCATTCACTCCCGGTATAGGTTCGCTCTGTTCTATCTCAACAATATCGTAAGTCCCTTTTGTCCAAGTTGCCATACCACCCTTTTCAAGATCCATTTCCCATCCACCAATCTTAGCGATGTCTCCAGTTTGTTTTAATAATCTCTCACTCTCCTTCAAAGCTTTTTCCGCTTGCATACGCTCTGTGATGTCCTCATATGTACCGAGGATACCAACGACTTTGTTTTCCGTATCGAACAGAGGTACCTTGTTAGTCTTTGCCCATGAATGGGTACCATCAGCTTGAAGATAAGTCTCGATAATGTTGTATTCAGAAATACCAGATTCCATAACTCCTCTATCATACTCCCGAAAAGAATCTGCTTGCTTTTTATCCCATGGAAGGTCATAATCGCTCTTTCCGACAACCTCACTTGAAGACTTCATTCCTACTGCTTTAAGCCAGGTAAGGTTGGCACCGAGGTAATTTAAATCATGATCTTTCCAAAAGACTGCGGATGGTATTGAGTTTAATACAATCTGTAGCATATTCCGTGAATCGCGCAGCGCTTCCTCCGCACGCTTACGCTCTGTGATGTCATTGCTTATGCTCATAATCCCATTGATACGGCCAGCAAAATCTCTCAGAGGGGCTGTGGAAAGACTGATATAGATATCTGAACCATCCTTTTTTTTACGAACAACTTCAACATCATGGAATCCTTCTCCGCGCAATACTCTCTTACTCATAGTATAATACTCACTCTTTTTATGATCAGGTATAAGGGAAGGAAAACGGCCTATGACCTCCTTTTCTTCCCAACCATACATTTTTGAAGCTGACGCATTCCATAGCGTGATATTTCCATATAAATCAAGTGCTATGATTGCTGACGGAGATGATTGAATCAGCGCATTGAGCTTTTCCTTAGAATCCCGCAGCGAACTCTCCGCCTGTTTGCTCTCGGTGATGTCTTGAACGGTACCGATAGAGCTAGTTGGTCTCTCGTTTTCATCATAAAAGGTTTCACAACGTTCACGAACGTATTTTACTTTCCCGTCTTTCATCAATAACCGGTGCTCAATATCATAGCTGGTTTTATTCTGAATAGACTTTGTATAAGCCCTATCTACAAATTCCCTGTCATCAGGATGAATTACGTTTAAAAAAGCTTCATAAGATGCACCAAAGACATTGGGGTCAATATCGAAAATCCTGTATATCTCGTCCGACCATACGAGTTTATTTTTTTGTATATCTAATTCCCAACTACCAATGTGTGCAATTCGTTGTGCTTCATTTAGAAGCGACTCGCTTCTACAAAGATTTTCTTCCGTCCTTTTATATTCTCTTTCTAACCTTTCAAGTTCTTTTACTCGTTCTTTAAGTAACCTTATTTCTCTGTCTCTTTTTTCTTCTTTATTCTTCATTCTCTTTTTCTATTAAACCCTCTAATTCCTTTATCCTTACCCTTAACTCTTCCATTTTTAATTCGCGATTAACAGCAGCTTCATGAAAAATCTCAAGGTGGTATATTTTCTTCTCTAACTCCTTTGTTTTCTCTGTGATTTTTTGCTCCAGATTAGCGTTCAAATCACTTAGTTTCTTTTCTGCTTTTCTTCGTCTTTCTATTTCTCTTTCTAAATCCAGTATCTTTTTTTCAAGCTTATTAACCAACCGCTCGCTGTAAAGCTTTAGGATTTCTTTCTCGTCTTCTATTATAGGAATTATGGGTTTGATTCTCTTCGCTTTAGTATCTTCAATTATTCTTTTAATAATCTTTAGAAACTCTTTAGGTTCTTTAGGTTTTCTAATAAAACTTTGTGCTCCTAAAGATAGTGCAAACTCTTCATCCTTCTTATCTACATAAGTAGCGGTGTAAAACACAAAGGGGACCACCCTTAACTTTTTATCTCTTTTACATTCACGACAAAGTTGAAAACCATCCATTACAGGCATAAGAATATCTGAAATTATCAATTCGAATTTTTCCGCTCGAAGCATTTTTAATGCTTCTTTACCATTTTTACTCGAATGTACTGCATAACCATTGTTTGATAATAAGACCTCTAGCAGATCAATATTCTCCTTGTTGTCATCAACTATAAGAATTTTCATTTTACCTCCCTTAGTTTAAATTTAACCTATCAATTTTAAAAAGAATTAAAAGTTAATTATTCATACCAATAAACGAAATTTACATTGTTCATTTTATAATTTATCTATTTACTTACCATTAACTCTATGCCCGTCCAATCATCTGGAACACCCTGGACCATAAAATGAGCACAATGTTCCAGATAAAGACGTGCAGCCCTGTCATTCGGATTTTGATCAACAACCTTTTTAAAAAATACAGCTGCATCTGCAAATAATATTTTGAAGTATAAGTTTAGACCTTCTTCAAAATCTGATTTTGTTTCAATTTTCAATTTCTTGATTTCTTCCGGGTCTCCGTCATAAAACTCATAAACAGATACTATATCTTTTTTACCTTTAACCTGCACCTTACCCAAAAAGCGATGATTGTATTTGTCGGGATTATCGATATTAGACAACGTCATCTCACTTATTATTATCGATGCAGAATAAAATTTGGATAAGCCTTCCATTCTTGATGCTGTATTAACCGAATCAGACACTACACCCGTATCCAAACGAAGTTCATCTCCTATTATTCCAAGCATTAATAAGCCCGTATGTAATCCTACACCTATGATTATCGGCTTGCGACCTTTATTCATGCGAGATACATTGTACTTTAGTACTTCCTTTTGTATTTCAATTGAAGCCGTAACAGCTTTCTCCGTTTTACCCAGGAACAAAGCCATTATTCCATCTCCATAATATTGATTGACGAACCCATCATTTTTCTTAATGATTGGTCCCACCCTGCTTAAATAAGAATTTAAGAAGTTAAAGTTTTCTTTCGGTGTCATTGATTCTGAAAGCGTTGTGTATGAGCGAATGTCCGAGAAAAATATTGTAACTTCCTTTTGAACCTGGTCTCCTAATTTCACATCAAGAATTGTCTCATGTCCCAATGTTCGTAAAAATTCATGGGGTACAAATCTCTCATAGGAGGAATTTATCTTTAGTAGGTTCAGGTGGGTTTTTATTCGAGCCAGGAATTCATTCTTAGAAAATGGTTTTGAAAGATAATCATTGGCACCGTGAGAAAAACCTTCTACTAAGTCGGAAACCTGGTTCTTTGCGGTTATTAAAATCACAGGCAGTTCGCTCGGTAAATACTTTTCCCTGATCCTTTTACAAACCTCGTATCCAGACATTCGGGGCATCATTATATCTAACAGAACCAGATCGAATTTCTTTTTGCCTTCGATTTTCTTCAATGCTTCTTCACCACTAAATGCTGAAGTGATATTATAATTATCAAAAGACAAATGATTTACTAAAACCTGCTGGTTTATTGGATCATCATCAACTATTAGTATTTTAAACTAACCGTCTTCTTTTGAGGTAACTTCTTTTAAGGGTGTAATATCTGCTTCATCAATAACTTTTACTTTTGCAACATCTTGCTTTTTTTCTTTCTCTTCTACTTTCTCTTTTGAAGCAGGAATCGTAAATGTAAATATTGAGCCTTTTCCGACTTTTGATTCTACTTTAATAGTTCCCTTTTGTAGCTCAACAAGCTTTTGAGTTATTGCTAAACCCAAACCTGTTCCACCATATTCCCTTGCGGCTGATGCATCTAACTGTTCAAAAGACTTAAATACATCTTCTAGTTTTTCTTTCGGAATCCCAATGCCTGTATCAGAAACTGTCACCTCGACCATGTTATCAATCACCTTTGCAAAAACTGAAATAGAACCAGCTCTGGTGAATTTTATAGCATTTCCAATCAGGTTATGCATTATTTGCAGGAGACGGTTCTCATCACCATCGACAGGGGGAGTGTCTTTCTCAATTTCATTTCTTAAAGTTAAATCTTTTCCTGCAATTAAGGGTTCACTTATTTTTAAAACAATATCTGTTATAGAACTTATATCAACAGGTTTTATTTGAAGTTCTATGTCTTTAATCTTTAGTTTTGAAAAATCGAGAATACTATCTACTAAATTAGTAAGTCTTTTACCTGATGAGATTATCATCGACAGGTTAGACCTCATCTTCCCCGAAAGCGCCCCTGCAACTCCATCGTGAAGTGACTCCGCTATTCCAATAATCCCGTTTAATGGGGTACGGAGTTCATGCGAAGTGTTGGCAAGAAACTCATCCTTCATTTTATCAACACGGCGAAGCCGCTCGTTCATTTCACGCTCGCGATCTGTCTTCTTAGATTGAAATCTTGTATAACCATATATGATCGAGACAAACAGAATCACATATAGACTATATGCCCACCAGGTTAAATACCAGGGTGGTTTTATTTCTATCTTTAGAGACGTTCCCGCTTCGTTCCAAATTCCATCATTATTCGAACCTTTTACGCGAAACACATAGTCGTCAGGATCCAAGTTCGTATAAGTAACTGACCTTCTTGTTCCTGCATAAATCCAGTCTTTATCAAAACCCTCCAACTTATACATGTACTGGTTTTTTTCCGGTATAGTATAATTCAAAGCTGCAAATTCAAACGTAAAGACGTTTTTCTTGTGTGGTAGTTTAATTTCCTGAGTTTCCGTAATACTTTCGGTAAGCGGCGAGCGGAACAAAACTTTGTGTACACCTTCTACCCCCTCAACTCCTTCTGTTACTCCTTCAACAACATCTTCAACTATATTACCTCCAATTGGAACAGACTTATAAAATATCTTAAAATCTGTTATCACAACTGGTGGTACATAATGGTTCATTTTTATTTTACTGGGAAAAAACGAGTTGAAACCGTTTACTCCCCCAAAGAACATCTCGCCTTCTTTACTTTTAAAATAAGCACCCCTGTTGAACTTGTTACTTTGTAAGCCATCATTTACATCGTAGGGCGTAAAAGAATTGTGTCCATATCGTTTACCAGAAGAAGAATTAAATTTCGACAGTCCTTTCCCTGTACTTAACCATAGGTTGCCAAGATTATCTTCTAATATGCCAAATACTATATTATTTGGTAATCCATCACTTTCCGAAAAACTTTTGAATGTCTCTTTCGCATGGTTAAACATGTTTAACCCACCGCTTTTAGTTCCAACCCATAACATACCCGTATGGTCTTCACATATAGATAAAACAACGTTGTTACTAAGACAGCCGGGTTTGTCCTGTACGCTTCTGTAATGTAAAAATTTTTCCTCTTTCCTAATAAGTCTATTAAGCCCTCCTTCGGTACCTACCCATAACTTTCCTGAGCGGTCTTCATAAATTACATTAACTATACTATTGCAGATACTTTGAGA
>JADHVP010000058.1 GCA_016783945.1 Ignavibacteria bacterium | reverse complement strand
GGTAAAGAACTAGAAAGTATTGGCTTTAGCCTAAATATTAATATTATCACAATATCACGACACTATAGCTTCCCTGGTTCGTCGGGTCGAGGTTCGTAACGTTCAGGAAAGTATTTCCCGGGTCGCCGAGGTCTGTTGCTACAACCGTTGTGTTTGTATTCGGTGCAAGCTCGATTCCTTCTCCCGGTTCGCTTGTTCCTGTTGCGGAAGTTGACGTGAAGAATCTCCCTGCCGTATCGCCTGTATTAAAGAGTTTGAACTGCGTCGTATCGGTAATTCCTTCGGATATTACATTCGCCGTATCTCCGCCTGCAACGATTACTGCAAATGTATTCTTATCTTTCGGCGGATTTTGAATGAGCGATAAATCAAAAAACCTGTCTATCTGTGCCGGGTCGGATGCAAATTTTGCCATCAGGTTTCCGAGAGTTGTATACATCCCTACTGCAGTATTCACTCGTTCGGTTTCAAGCAAATCGGATTTTAATCTCACGGTTTCTTCTTTCTGCTGCTGGTCTGCCCGTGTGCTTAGAAGCGTTGTGTAAAAAGCATCTACATCTGTTTTTGTTGCAACGAGACCGGGATATGATGCAAGATTATCGCCGAGAGCTTTTACGGTATTGATTCGTATATCGTAAGCCCCGCTTGTAAAAGGCGTTCTTCCGTCAGGAAATAAAGTTAAATATTCGGGCGTGCTTGCGGCAAATACTACCTGAACCTGCGGAATCCATAGGTCAAGTTTCGTATCGTTAAGCTCTGAAAGAAGATTCTCGAAAGCAAGTGTTGCCCCTCTATAAAAAGCACCTGCCGATACCCACTCCTGGTATCCCGCAGAAAGAGCATCGTCTATTGGTATAAAAAGATTGAGCATTGCCAGAATATCCAGGTCTGCACTTTCTGCCTGAAGACGTGCCCTGTTATCGGGCGATAGAATCATCATCAGTTTTGTGCTGTTTTCCGTTACAACTAGAAAAGTGTTGCTTAAATAATGCCATGAAGTACCCATTTTATGACCCCTCCCTGGAGTCGGATTAATATTGTTTTAAGAAAATGTTTAAAAATATGCTAATTGTGAACAATTTCATAAAAAAACCTCAAAAATAACCTCTACGGAGCATATTGCTTGTTCCCTATTCCCTCCGTAGAAGCTACGGAGCATATTGCTTGCTCCCGATTCCCTCCGTAGAAGCTACGGAGCATATTGCTTGTTCCCTATTCCCTCCGTAGAAGCTACGGAGCATATTGCCTTCTGTCTGTGCCTTCCGTAGAAGCTACGGAGCATATTGTCTTCCGTCCGTGCCTTCCGTAGAAGCTACGGAGCATTCCGTCTTCCGTCCGTGCCTTCCGTAGCTCTATTTTGGGGCTTTTTTCAATATAAGTTCGTTTTTGTTGAAAATTTAAAGCGTATTTTAAAGAACTTGGGTGAAAATATATTCAAAATTGATATTATTTTACCCAGAAAAAAAATATTTGATAAGGGTCTTTATCTAATCCTTTACCAATCTTAGTGAAAGTTTTTTTCATTTCTCTAGTAATATAAAATACTTCTTCTAAATGAGATGAAATTAAATTATCAATTTCTTCTATAGTTTTATTTTTATTTTTTGGCTCATTATAGAATTCATTCCTATTTAAAAACAAATCAAAATCTAAATTACTTACGTCAGCTTTATATGAATCATTTTTTTGAGTCCAATATGGTTCTTGAACTAAATTAACAAATTTATTGTATATTTTTAAAAATTTCTTTAAACGAAATTTATGAAAATTAAAAATAAATCTACGAAATTGTAATTTTTCAGAATCATTTTTTATCATTTCAATAAAAAGAGTAAGTTTCTTTAGAATATACCATTTTACAATTTTATGTGTGCAATTACCTTCAAGATTATTAAAATCTTCATAATTTATTATTTCCAATAACTTCTTCCATTTACCTTTATTATATTCAAAATGTGGTTTAACAAAATTCTGCCAAAATGCGAATATACCTAAAATCGAACCTATTATTGTAAAATATTTTATAGCAATATCCATAACATCCAAATCAAATTTTCATTTAAGTAATATTAATTTTTTTGTTTCTCTAAATTTCTCGGTTTCTAATTTATAGAAATACACCCCGCTAGGATATCCAATTGCATTCCAACTTACCGCATAGCTACCAGCATTCAAATTCGCATTCACAAGAACGGTTACTTCTTTTCCTAGTATATTGTATATTATTAATTTTGTCTGGGAAGCTCTATATAAATCAAATCTTATATTTGTTGATGGATTAAAGGGATTAGGATAGTTCTGTGAGAGTGAAAATCCTTCGGGAATCTCGCTGCTTATTTGATTTACAAAAGGAACACCTCCATTTGTTGTTCTGAGGATTGTGCCTACATCACCAACAGTTGTCCCGTTGTTTGCATCCGTACATGAAACACCATACAAATACCAAGTTGTTCCGCTATTTTGTGAAGTCCAGTTTGTTCCGCCGTTTGTAGTTCTGAGAATTGTGCCATAAATTCCACTATTACCACCAACAGTCGTCCCTGTATTTGCATCGATGAAGGAGATATCGTCTAAATCAAAGAATGTTGTTCCGCTTGATTGTGAAGTCCAGTTTGTACCTCCGTTAGTGGTTCTGAGGATTGTGCCTTGCCGACCAACAGCAGTCCCGTTATTTGCATCTGTAAAGCAGACGCCTAACAAACTCACTGATGTTCCACTTGTTTGTGAAATCCAACTTGTTCCTCCGTTCGTTGTTCTGAGTATTGTTCCCCATTGACCAACAATCGTTCCGTTATTTGCATCTGTAAAGTAGACACAATATAAATGGTTAATTGTTCCACTTATTTGTGAAGTCCAGTTTATTCCACCGTTTTCGGTTCTGAGAATTGTGCCATTATAGCCAACAATCGTCCCTGTATTTGCATCTGTAAAGTAGACACTTCTTAATTGTTCTGTTATTCCGCTTGTTTGCGGAATCCAGTTTGTTCCGCCGTTTGTAGTTCTGAGAATTGTGCCTAAACCACCAACAGTGGTTCCGCTATTTGCATCAGTAAAGGATACACCTCTCAAATCATATGTTGTTATTGCTCCGCTTGTTTGTGAAGCCCAGTTTGTTCCACCGTTTGTGGTTCTAAGGATTGTGGCATTTGGATAACCATAACCAACAGCAGTCCCGTTATTTACATCGGTAAAGCAGACATCATACAAAGGGTTTGTTGTACCGTTTCTTTGTGAAGTCCAAGTTGTTCCTCCGTTTGCAGTTCTCAGGATTATACCCAATCTACCAACAGTCGTACCGTTATTTGCATCAGTAAAGCAGACACCATACAATTCGTTTGTCGTTCCGCTTGTTTGTGAAATCCAGTTTATTCCTCCGTTTGTAGTTCTGAGAATTATGCCATTATAATAAGTCTCTCCACCAACGACAGTACCGTTATTTGCATCAGTAAAGCAGACACCTCTCAAAGGCTCGTTTGTTCCGCTCGATGTTCCAATCCAGTTTATTCCTCCGTTTGTAGTTCTGAGAATTGTTCCAAACTCACCAACAACCATCCCTGTATTAGCATCGATAAATGAAACACCACTAAACAAACCGCTTCCGATTGACTGCAAAATCCAGTTTGTTCCACCGTTTTCGGTTCTAAGGATAGTACCAGACCCGCCAACAACCGTCCCGTTATTTGCATCTGTAAAGCAGACACCAGTCAATTGTTTATTTATTCCACTTGTTTGTAAATTCCAGTTTGTTCCACCGTTTGTGGTTCTGAGGATTGTGCCATACCCTCCAACAGCCGTTCCGGTATTTGCATCTGTAAAGCAGACATCATATAATCTGAATGTTGTATCGCTTAATTGTAAAGTCCATGTTGTTCCACCGTTTGTCGTTCTGATGATTGTTCCTTCATAATAATAACCACCAACAGCAGTTCCATTATTGGCATCTGTAAAAGAGACACCATTCAACCAGTTTGTTGTTCCGCTTGATTGTATAATCCAGTTCGTTCCGCCGTTTGTGGTCTTTAGGATTGTACCGGAATTACCAACAGCCCAACCTGTTGTTGTATTAATAAATTTAACATCATTTAAATAATTACCTTGTGGCAAAGGATTTTGCCAAAACCAGCCGGATTGTGAATAAGCTTCTGTTAAAGTTAGAAAGAAAAATACTACTTGAATAAGCAAAATTGTTTTTTTCATTTTATTACCCCTATAAATATTAAGATTAATTAAACTCTTTTATATTCTGTTCTGAAAATTTAATCGGTTCTGATCGTAGCAGAAATATTCATGCTCTATATTTCATTCTTCGTATAAATTTAAGCATAATTAATAATACATGCAAAGTGGTTTTCTTTGTACTTACATAATGTAACTATAGTGTAATGTTATGCCTGCCCGCTGGAGCATAGCCCCCCTATGGGGCAGGCAGGGAGGGGATTTTAGTATAGTATTTAATTACCCTGCCGTTTACGGCAGGGATTTAATAACACTATAAACCCGGGCTTTAGCCCAAAGTATTTAGGCTAAAGCCAATACTTTCTCGTTCTCTACCCCCACCGTACCTGCCCGCAGCAGGCGGGAACGGTGGGGTAATTAAAATCTCCCAACATTTTAAGTGCGAGTCAGGAATACCTCCTGACGGAATAATACCAACGTAAAGCATTATCTGGCGTGTCATGGTCCCCGCCTGCAGCGGGCAGGCACACCATGACACATATGAAACGAAAAAGTCACGGAATGGTCCGTGACTTGCCAGAGAAATGATAGGCATAACACGCCAAAGGTTTGTGCCGCGCGCGGCCTGTCACCTGAAAAGCATCAGGTCGCCAGGTAAAGAAGTCCCTCCAGAGTCGGATTAGCAATGAAAGGTATAACATGACAAGGTTCGACCCGCAAGCGGGAAGTAGAAACAGGTTATGATAGCACTACAAATGCCACCAACAAAAAGATATTATCGCATTCATGGTATTAATTTGAGAATTTCGATTAAATTTTATATCTCCTATTTTTTTGATTATAAAGTAAACACTTAACATGCCTAAGGAGAAATTTAAAGACCTCAATAGTTTATTGAAGGCTGCAGAGTCAATACAAACAAAGATGCTTAACTTTCAGGATGATTTAAGCACAGATATTTATAAAAAGGTATTGGAACATTATCCTGAAATTAGTACTGAAAAGCATTGCATTACCAAACTTCATGATCTTATTACTAAGGCAACTGTGCAGTTAACTCATGAGGTGGAAGAATTAGCCGATACTATACACAAGGATTCCTACTTCTCGAGACAATAATTTTTTCATCACTGCAATATTATTAATTTAATTACATCTTACGTTACAGCTAAACATTACAATTAGATGAAAACAATTAGCGTGAAAAAAACATTCTGGATTTTATTCATTATATTTTTTATAACATTAGCCGTTTTGTCCTTTCTAACTTTCGATGCTATCGATGTTAGTGAAGATGTCACGCAGGTTGTTGTAAATTATGATTTTTATGATGCTATACTGACTTCGTTGACACCGATATTCTTTTTAATTCTCCTGGTATTATCCAACATAGCATTTATGAAGGATGATATTAGTTATTTTTTCTGGATGACGTTGTTTTTGTATGTGGTTTTCACGCTGGTTAATTATGTTTACTTGAGCGGTGTGTATTTTCATTACAAAAAGATATGCGGGGTATCGACGGGTGAAATTTCAATTGCTTGTGTACGGGGATTGATTCTTTGTATGATTGCGATTTTCATTTGTGTGATAAATTATTTTACGCTTGTTATTATGAAAAAGAAAAGGAGTATGAAATAAATTTTGTTGTTTTCATATAATCATTGAAAGACCTCTATGTAAATATCGCATTAAACCTTCCATTAGATAAACTCTTCACGTATAAAGTACCGGATTATTACAGAAACACTGTTAAAGTTGGAAAGCGGGTTGTTGTCAGTTTTGGAAATAAGATACTGACGGGAATTATATTGGAAATAAAGAACGAGTGCAGTCTGAAACGAGTAAAGAATATAAAATCTTTCCTTGATGATGAAACAATAATAAGAGATGAGTTGATAAACTTTTGTATATGGATGTCGGATTATTATTTAGCGCCGATAGGTGAGGTGTTGTTCTCTGCTGTTCCGAGAAATATGAATATAAAATCGGAAGTGTATTATTCATTGGCGGAGGATTATAAACTGAAATTAGATGTGACGAAATTTAAGGATGAGCTTCTAATCGAGATAATAAAGTTGTTTGAAGATAATGATAATTCAAAGTTAACACGAAACCAGGTAGAAAAAAGACTTAAATCAACAGACCTCTCGAAAAATATTATAAAATTAGTAGACGCACAAATTCTAATTAACGAGAGTCTTTATTCTAAACCAACAAAAGAGAAGATTGTTAAACTGGTTAGAAGAAATTATGAAGAGGATGAGTTAAGTGAATTGCTGAAAGAGAATAAGATTAAATCAATCAAACAAAAAGAGCTGCTAAAATATTTAACGGGGAAAAACGAATTCGAATTATCAGAAATAAATGAGAATGTAAAAATATCGTCATCATCATTGGAGTCACTTGTAAATAAAGAGCTTATTAAAATCAGAAAGGTTCGTAAAATAAGAGGTCATGATGAAATCTTTACAGAAGAATCTAAGAAGATAGTTTTAAATGAAGAACAGTTAGTCTGTCTTGATGAAATTAAGGAAGCGGTCAAAGAGAATAAATTTAAGACATTTCTTTTGCACGGAATTACAGGAAGCGGAAAGACGGAGGTTTACATTAATGCAATAGATAATGTTTTAAAGAATCAGAAGAATGCGATTGTACTCGTACCAGAAATATCACTGACTCCGCAGTTAATTCACAGGTTTAAAATCAGGTTTGGAGGTATAATAGGAGTTATTCACAGCAAACTTTCGGATGGTGAAAGGCTGGACACTTTCGACAGAATACTGAGTGGAGATTACAAAATTATAATCGGAGCGCGTTCTGCATTGTTCGCTCCGGTTAAAGATATTGGAATTATTGTAGTTGACGAGGAACATGATTCTTCATACAAGCAGGAGAATTCACCAAGATACCAGGGAAGAGATTCAGCTATTGTAAGGGGTATGATAAATAATGCAGTTGTTATTCTCGGCTCAGCGACGCCGTCGCTTGAAAGTTATTATAATGCTACGAAAGGAAAGTATGAATTATTATCTCTGCCAGAAAGAGCAACAAAGATAAATCCACCGGAAATAAATATAGTTGATCTGAAAAAAAGGGATAAAGAAAGACTGCAAGAGTTTCTTGAAAGTCAGAGCAATAAAATCCAGAAAGATTTTATAGATTATATTGACAAAGTCAGAGTTAAGTTTTTATCGAAGGAAATTATAATCGCTATTGATGAAAGATTGGATAAAAAGGAAAGTGTGATACTGCTTCAAAATCGACGCGGGTTTCATTCATACATCGAATGTCTTGACTGCAGCGAAGTGGAGATGTGTGTTCGATGTAACATTGCATTGACGTATCATAAGGCTTTTGGACAGTTGAGATGCCATTACTGCGGTTTTACAAAAAGCATGATAACAAATTGTACAAGTTGTAATTCGGACAGGTTGATCCCGAAGGGTGCAGGAACAGAAAGAGTTGAAGAAGAGCTTGTCAAACTTTTTCCCAAAGCTGTGATAAAAAGGATGGATTCGGATACGATGAGCTCAAAAGTTCTTTATCAAAAGATACTAAAAGACTTTTATGATAAAAAAATCGACATACTTGCAGGGACACAGATAATTTCGAAGGGTTTGGATTTTCCGGAAGTGACTTTGGTAGGTGTTATTAATGCAGACATAGGATTATTGAATCCAGATTTCAGGGCAACCGAGAACACTTTCCAAATACTTACGCAAGTATCTGGCAGGAGCGGTCGGAGTGTAAAGAAGGGAGAGGTTTACATTCAAACAAATCATTCAGACTATCACGTGTTTGAAGATGTAAAGAACCATGATTATAAGAATTATTATGAGCAGGAAATAAAAACAAGAGAAGCTGCAAACTACCCGCCGTTCAGCAGGATCGCATTAGTAGAGACAAGCTCAATCGATAAAAAACTTACCGAAGGAAAGATAAAAGAGTTATACAATTTTGTAAAAAGAACAGACAGGAAAAACCAATTAGATATACTTCCACCGAACCCACCATTGTTTTCAAAACTGAAAGACCGCTACAGGTATCATCTTTTAATAAAATCAAAAAAAGAAAAAGATCCATCTGGAAAATATATCAACAAAACATTAAAATCAATAAAAGACTACGCTGAAAAAAATATCCCTTCGAAAGTAAAAGTAAAAATTGATATGGATGCGGTGGATTTGTTGTGATCTTGTACCCACGCAAGGATTTTCACATAGTGATTCCTATGGAAGAACCCTGACTAAATGTTTTTCATTACACAATTATCGAAATGAAAAACTATAGTAGGGGATTCACATTTTACTTTGTACCCCCGCAAGGATTTGAACCCTGACTAAATGATCCGAAGTCATTTGTGCTATCCATTACACCACGGAGGCGTTTCAGAATCCATTATAATGATTTTTATTTTTTAATGAACTATAATTAATTGTAACAGTATGCTGTTAAGTTCGGTTTCGATTATTTTCGATATGATAGTAGATTATGTATTATCTTTAAATCGTGCAATATGAATATTAAATTAAGTTGTTTTGAAAAATATTCTTAAAACTACTAAACACTTCATCTATTATTAAATAAATGAAAAAAGAAAAAACTTTAGTTATTTTATTATTACCGATTCTATTCGGAGCTTTTTTGTATAGTTGTTCCGGTGATGAGGAAAAGTTAACCTCTGAGCAATATCTTCAAAAAGGTCTGGATAAATACGTTGAAAGAAATTATATAGAGGCGATAAGATTCTACGATAAATCAATAGAACTTAATCAGAATAATTCTGTTGCATTTCATCAACGCGGACTTGCTAAGGGACTGTTGAATGATTTCGGAGGTGCTTTATTTGATTTGAACAGGGCAATAGAGTTAGATCCAAACTATGCACAGGCTTACAGTAACAGAGGATCTATCAAAATCAGAATGGGTAAACCCGACGAAGGTTGTGAAGATTACAATACTGCAATACGACTTGGATATGATGACGCTAATTTGGAGATACAGAAGTATTGTAAATAGGATTTTTAAAATACATGTCTTATTGTGATGATGATAAATATAGTCAATGTACAAAGTTGAAAAATCTCAGGAAATACGGAAAGGCACCCTCCAGTATAGCTGTGATTCACGGAGGACCGGGTGTATCGGGTGAAATGGTTCCGGTTGCAAGAGAGCTGTCATCGGGTTCCGGGATTTTAGAGCCATTACAAACACAAAACACCATTGAGGGACAAATTCAAGAATTGCACAACACGTTAGTCGCATATAGCAACCTTCCCGTTACGCTCATCGGACATTCATGGGGCGCATGGTTAAGTTATATTTTTGCATCCAGGTTTAGTGACGTAATTAAAAAACTTATTCTAATCAGCAGTGGATCATTCGAAGAAAAATATGCTTCAGGTTTAATGGATACTCGTTTGAAACGATTGAGTGAAGATGAGAGATTGCAATTTTATGAGTTAGTGAATGAATTGAATAATCCTTTTAATGTAGACAAGAATTCAGCATTCATAAAGTTAGGAGAGATACTAATGCGTGCTGATTCTTTTAAACCTATTGGTAAAGACAAAGTAAAATTAGATTGCAACTATTATATTTATCAAAGTGTCTGGTCGGAAGCGAGCTTGTTAAGACAATCGGGAGAGCTTCTGAAAATCGGAAAACAAATACAGTGTCCTGTGCTGGCAATTCATGGAGACTACGATCCGCATCTTAGTGAAGGTGTTGAAAAACCACTGTCACATATAATTAAGAATTTTCGTTTTATACTTTTAAAGAAGTGCGGACATGAACCATGGAATGAAGAGCATGCTAAAGATGAGTTTTATAAAATTTTAAAATCTGAAATTTCAAGTTAAACGCTTGCAATCTTAAAACAATACTCACTTAAAAGCATTCAGATAAAAAGTTTATTATTAGTCTGATATTGTTACTACGAGATGAAAATAAAAATCCTACTTACAGGATTTTTTTATGAAGTTATCAGCACTGGTATTGCCTAACTCTTTAGCTTTTTTTAAATCACTGCATCCTTTATTGACGAATCCATATTCAATATTCGCACGCCCTCTCCCGAAGTATGATTTATCATCATCTGGATTAAATTCGAGTGCTTTAGAATAATCTGAAATAGCCCCTGAATAGAACTTCAGGTAAAGTTTTGCCAAACCTCTTTTTTCGTACACCTCCCCAACGTCGGGTTTGAGGTTAATGGATTCATCCAGATCGGTTATTGCTTCGTTATATTTCTGTTGATTGAGCATGACAATACCTCTTAAGAAATACGCATTCGGATCTTCGGGATTAATTTCAATAGCTTTCGTAAAATCTGCCAGAGCTCCATCATAGTTTTTTGATTTGTATTTCTCGATTCCACTGTTAATGAACGGTTCATTTTCACTTTTGCCTGTATCAGAGCAGTTTAGTGAAATACCAGCAATAAGAAATACAATAATGAATGGTAAATAGTATTTATTTCGCATTTTTTTATTACCTCCCAAGTAAGATTATTTATTCAAAAATAACTATTTTATTTAATAATTATGATATAAATACAAAATGATTTATATAAGGGATTTATTCCTTTTAATACTCGTATAATTCGAGTACTTACTTGTCAGAATATCTCTTACTACTTTTTCATCAACGAAAAAGGCGGGCACTACTTTTAAAGCTATTTACCCGTTGTAGCTATGAAGTTACTCGTAATTATTTTTGGAAAAATCTAAATGGACTAATAAATATTTATAATATTATCTTTCCTTCTTATTTAATTTTTCGAAAATTAAATTAACAAGATTTCTTCCGTCGATTGGTTTTGATATATATCCTTCAAAACCTGCATTAATAATTTTATCTTTATCTTCTGTCATTGCAAATGCAGTTTGGGCAATAAAAGGAATTTTAGAGTATTCTTTCCACTTTTTTCGTATCTCTTCTCTCAGTATAAAACCATTCCATGGTTTCGGTAATCGTAAATCCATTAAGATAGCATCAAAAAATTCTTTTTGCTCGTATCGGTTATTTATAATGGCGAGTGCTTCCTCTCCGTTTACAGCAAGTGTTACATTAGCATTTTCATGCAATAGAAGTTTTATGATTTTACTGCTAAAATAATCATCTTCAACTAAAAGTATTTCTGGTTTTGTCCCCTTTATATCCTGAAGTTTTTTCAAATCTTTTGTAACTTCTTCTTGAATGATTTCTTTTTCTATCGGTATCTTCTTCTGACTTTTTTTTGATACTGGTAGAAAAACCGTGATTTTTGTACCAACTCCTTCTTCTGTTTCTATCTCGATAGAACCATCCATCAATTCGATTAATCTCTTTGAAATACTTAAACCCAAACCAGAACCTTCGAACTTCCTGGAATAACTATTATCTGCTTGTGTAAAAGAATCATATATGTATGGTAAATATTCTTTTTTAATTCCTATCCCTGTGTCTTCTACTCTCAAATAATTTTTATTCTTTGTTTCATCAAAACCAATATTAACTGTTACAGATCCTTTTTCAGTAAACTTTATTGCATTTTCTATTAAATTATTTATAACCTCAGAAAGTCTATTTTCGTCTGTAGGTGAGAGTACATCTTCTTTTGGAGAATTAAATATTAGTTTTATTCCTTTTGATTTTGCTTTTGGATAAAATAAAACTAATTCCCTGCTTATAATTTCTTCAAGGCTATAGTCTTCTATAGAAAGC
Source organism: Ignavibacteria bacterium (assembly GCA_016783945.1). Lineage (GTDB taxonomy): Bacteria > Bacteroidota > Ignavibacteria > Tepidaquicellales > Tepidaquicellaceae > BS750m-G4. The sequence continues at coordinate 5,004 of JADHVP010000058.1, read as the reverse complement.
TCCATTTTATTAGCTTCAATCTTACTAATATCAAGTATATCATTAATAACATTAAGTAATCTCTTTCCGCTTTTATGTATTGAATCTGCATAAGAATATATGTCTTTGTATTCAGTAAGCTTGAGTTCGCTACTTAACAATTCAGCGAATCCTAATATCCCATTAAGTGGTGTTCTTATTTCATGACTCATATTCGCGAGAAAAGCTGTCTTTAACCGGCTTCCTTCCTCAGCATTTTCCTTCGCTTCTTTAAGAGCTATGCTTTGATTTACTTTATCGGTAACATCATTTTGAATTCCAATAAAACCAATATGTTTTCCCGATGAATCATACATCGGATCGACATGCAGCTCGTTCCAAAAACCCGTTTTGTCTTTTTTATAATTGTAAACACGCATGCTAAATCCAGTACCATCGTCTAATTTTTCAACCATGTAATTCATCGTTTCCTTTTCTGTTTCGTCTCCCTGGAGAAGTTCCTTGGGTGATTTACCTATAGATTCCTTTAATGTGTATCCTGTCAGTCGAGTAAATCCTTCATTAACCCATTGTATACGACGTTTCAAATCAGTTATAATAATTGAATTTGTTGTTTGACGTGCAACTAAGGACAACCTGTAATATTCTGTTATATCCTGTGATATAACCAGTATACCCAAAGTTTCGCTTGACGCAGTTGTTACGGGATTGAAAGATGTTGAGAAATATCTGTCCTCTCCATTAATATTGATCGTTTCTTCAATTCTAAATTTCTCTCCTTTTAAAGCTCTATCGTATCTTTCCTTCCATAATTTTCCAGTTTCTTCTGATATTACGTTTATTAGATTCATACCAATTTCAAGTCTCACTCCATACATTTGTATGTAACCCAATCTAAGTGTGTTGTTAAAACTTAATACAGAATAATCCTTATCAATAAACATTATTAAGGAAGGCAGGTTTTCGAGAATTGCAGAGAGGTGAGCTTCTCTTTCTTTAAGTGCTTCAATAGCACGCTTACGATCTGTTATATCGACATAGATTCCATATATACTTATTGTTTTATCATTATACTTTACCGGGACGCCATATAAATATACAGGAACGAAAGTCCCGTCTTTTCTTTTTCTAATTGATTCTTTTTGGATTGTTAATCCATCATATGCTGTGGATGAGAGTTCGTCAGATTCATCTTCGAGATGTATGGGGACAACAACATCATCGATTTTCTTGCCGAGAATTTCTTCAGATGTATATTGAAACATTCTTTCGAATCCATCATTTATTCTTTGTATCTCACCATCTTTATTCAGTACAACTATACCAACCGGTAAATTTTCAAAAAGTTGTCTGAATAATTCCTCACTTCTGCGTAATGTTTCTTCAGCTTGTATACGTTCTGTTATATCATGTGCAATAAATAAAACTGTATTTTCAGATTTTGGTGTCGTCCTACCTTCAAACCAGATTGTTTTGTCTTTGATTTTTAGTGGATATTCAATCTTAATAATTTTTTTCTTTTCAAGGCTCGTACGAATAACATTTAAAAATTTATCAGCTTCAGGTTTTGGAAATATTTCGTGTAGAGTTTTTCCAAGAAGTTCACCTGCAGGTTTATAGAGTAGGTTTGGTGATGTTGGTGCAATATTTATATATTTTCCTTCATTATCAATTTCAAGGACGACGTCGGTCATTGCATTAAATAGTGCCCGTAAATTAGATTCCGATTCTTGCAATGCTTCTTCCGACTGTTTACGTTCAGTTATGTCTTGTGCAAAAGCAATTACAACATCCTGCCCGAAATACTTTCCTTTATTAAGACGTACTTCCTTTGGGAAAATTCTTCCGTCTTTATCTAATCCCCAAAATTCAAATATTTGTGGTTCACCTTCAAATGCTTTTTGTATTCTCATTACAGTATCTTCCAGGTCATTTTTCCCGGGTGCTGAAAGAAATTCCGGTGTCTTACCAATGAAAAATTCCTTAGGATAACCATACATATTAACAGAACCCTGATTTACATCTAAGAAGCGACCTTCTTTATCTTGAATATAAATAGCATCGGTTGCATTATTGAAAAGCTCACGGTAACTTTCTTCAGAATTACGCAATGATTCTTCTGATTTCATTCGCTCGGTGATGTTGCTTAAGGTTCCCATGCTTGCAATTTTTCCTTTATACTCGACAATACCAGCACTCATGTGTACATAAACGCGAGTCTCTCCATCTTTATGGAGTAACCTAAAATCATATTCTTTTGGAACATCTTCTCCAGCTTGTCTTCTTTGATATCTGTCAGCTACCAGTTTTCTATCCTCTGGAGCTATTAAGGTTATGAAATCCAAACCGATTAGCTCATTAACCCGATATCCGACCATCTTCGCTAATGAATCATTAACGAATTGCAATTTAGCGTCATGGATTATAAAAGTACCATCTTGTATACTATCAACTAATGTCCTATATTTTTCTTCTGATTCCTTAATTGTTTCTTCTGCATGTTTCCTTTCAGTTATGTTGTGTAATTGCGAAAGGTAAAGTGCTGGGACTCCTTCTTCATCTAAATTTAATGGAGTAATAGTTATCTCAAAAAAAGCTTTTCCAGTTTTGGATGTTTTGTAAAGTTTTTTCTTTTTTATTTCATCAAAATCATATTCCTTAACATAATTTATGGATTTTCCTTTACGCAGTGTTTGTTTTGTCTTCTCATCGAAAGTTGTATCAGAAAATAAATTAAAACTTTTTATATCTTCGAATTTTGAGATACCAAACATTTTAAGGTCTGCTTTATTTGCAGAGATCATATATCCGTTTGTATCGAAGAGCTCAATTCCGACAGGTGACTTGTCAAAAATATTTCGAAATAGTTCTTCATTTTTCTTTAGTGATTCCTCCGCATTTTTTTGCTCTGTTATATCAATGTAAATCTGATTAACAGCTTCTAATTGTCCATCTTTATCAAAATCTGCATAGTGAAAAGAATTTAACCATTTTATCTCTTTGTTTTTTGTAAAGCTCCTGTAAACAATATTTTTAACACCTTTACGATCTTTTTTTACCCATGATTTAAATTGTTCATAGACTCTTTCACTATCCTCCGGATGTATAAGGTCTTTCATCTCCTTTTCGGATAGTTTATTATATTCTTCCAGAGTAAATCCTGATTGCCGTATAAATTCGTCATTAACATAATCACATATATTATTCGGAAGCAGCCTGCATATTGCAAGCGGGGCATTTTTTGTGAGATTCTTATATTTACCTTCTGCTGCTTTTAATGCATCTTTGGTTATCTTATCCATTTGTGACATTTATACAAAAATTATGATTTTTAACAATCTGATTGAAGAAGTATAATGATGAATTCGAGTGTTCTAATGATAGCGTTTTTATAAAAATATACTTTTTTCGAAAGAATTACTATTCAATATAGTTGTTGATACATATGTTCCTTTTTTATTCGATGAGTAATCGTCCATTCTTATTCACAAAACGAAACTACATGTTAATTAATCCGTAACTTGATATAAAGATTATTTAAAAACATTTCTTATTTTAACTATTGTAATTCAGTAAAAACAAGCAGTATTTTTTCATTTAAATTTTCACGGATATGAAACAGAAAAAAACCTTATTTTCATCCTTTTTAGTAGCATTATTAGCTGGCTTTGTATATTTCCAATTAAGCGGAGTTGAAGACATAAAGAATATTGCCTCGTTTGGTTTTCAAATGATAAGCAATCCAATAGAAGAAATTACAACTAACGAGGCAGTTGCTAATGGAAAGCTAATCTATATCAAAAATACAAAAAGAGAGACTCAACCTGATTTAATTACTTCCGAAAAAATTCAACTTGATTTAGAGCAAAGTATGATAGAATTAACTGTTGCAAATCCAATAAGTAAATACGTTTCTACAAGCCCGGATGAATATTATACGATAAATATGTCAACAGATGAAAATTCATTGTTGACGCATGAAGGCGAATATACTGTAAACAGTGAGTACTATATTCCCAAAATATTTAATGAGTACAAAAAAGATTTGAAAAGTATACGAACTCATGATAATAATAAATATGTAGATGTCACTGCATCAGCGGATGATTTTTATAAGGTTTCTACAAAGGTTAAAATTTGTGATGAGGATGACCAGATTATAATAATTAGTGATGACAGCAATTACATAAAGTTTGATATCGAGAAACTTGAATTAGATAAATTCAATGTTAAGCTGGATGGTGCTATGGAAAAATTAAACTTAGCAATTGGGAAACTTACAGATAATTTAAAGGTTATGGATTTTGATTTCGATAATGAGGAGAACAAAGCAGAATTTAAGCTTAAAATGAAAGAGTTTGAAGAAGACATGAAGGAATTTGAGATAGAAATGAAAGAATTAGATTTTGACATTGATGCGGATATGCAAGAATTTAAAGAAGACATGAAAGAGTTTAAAGAAGACATGAAGGAACACAATAAAGAGTTAAAGGAAAATTTAAAAGAGCACAAAAGAGAAAGGTATATAGAAAAAGATATAGATAGCTGATTCTTGATTTATATCCGTGGTAAAGAATGTCATTCCTGAATTATCGGGGGTGACATTTTTTTATTTTGTATGATGTTCCTCACCTCACACATTGTAGAGACGCAACAATTTGCGTCTCTATCTTCAATGTTATGTCAAAATTTTTCCATCTGACATATCAGGGATATCTTTTATCGATTGTAATGTATTGCCGGGCAAGAGGTATTTTTACCGTTTGCGTGCGTTTAATACAACGGGCAACGGTCCCTGGAGCGCCGCAGTCAGCAGGGTGCAATAGGGGATTGTGTGAATTTTTTTTAACCCCCTTTTAGTTCCCCACTTTGTGAAAGGGGGGATAGGCCTGCCTGATTTATTATAGTCAAGTTTAATACGACTTATTCATCAACAAATAATAAACAATTAATTGTTTATTATTTGTTTTTTTTCTCTATTTAATTTATCCTCTGGTAAAGCACCTTTGCCCGATCCTGATTTTT
>JADHVP010000009.1 GCA_016783945.1 Ignavibacteria bacterium | reverse complement strand
TCCCATCTATCGTTTTCCGGATTTATAGACCAGATGATATCACTCATCGATTCCTGTACTTCAGTAGCACTTTCATTAATAAGAGATAATAATTTTTTCAACATTGGTGTTATGCGGTTACCAATCTCATTTGATATTGCATTCGAAAAATATACAATACCTGTTATGGTAGCACTCACTTCATCATGCAGGTCACGGGCAATACGTACACGGGTACGCTCAACTTCCAGTAGTTTATTTAATCGGTACCGATAAAATGAATACAGCAACCCTCCTACGGAAAAAATTACAAGTATTCTAAACCACCAGGTCTGCCAGAAGGGTGGAGTAATTATTATTGTAACAGTTGCTTCCTTGTCATTCCAAAGTCCATCGTTGTTGGAACCCTTAACACGAAATAGATATTCACCCGGTGCAACATCCGTATAATTTGCAAACCTCCGACTTCCGGTGTAAACCCAATCTTTATCAACACCATCCAGTTTATACGCATACTGATTCTTATCCGGAGCAGTGAAATCCAGTGCGGCAAATTCGAATGAAAAAAAGTTCTGCTCGTAAGATAGAGTAATTTCCTCGATTGAATTTATAGATTTATTAAGATGCAATGGTTTATCAAAAACATTAAAATTTGTTAAAACTATAGGAGGGACAAATTGATTTTCTTTGATATTCTCAGGATGAAAGGTTGTTATACCATTTGTACCGCCAAAATAAAAACGACCGTCTTTACTTAGGCAATAAGCACCCTGATTGAATTCTATGTTTTGCAATCCATTAGAATTGTCATAGGTCTTACATGAATAATTCGTTGTGTTGAATTTTGCTAATCCATGACTCGTGCTTAGCCAGAGATTGCCTTCTTTATCAGGTATAATGGAATAAATTACATTGCCTGGTAAACCATCTTTTACTGTGAATGATTTGAATGTTTCATCCTCTTTATTAAACCTGTTCAAACCTCCACCCCATGTACCCATCCAGAGGTTTCCATTATTATCCTCTCCGAAACACCAGATCGAATTATTTGAAATACTATTGGAGTCCTCAGGATTATTAATGAATGTTTTAAACGATTCATTTTTCCGATCGAACCGGTTTACACCTTTACTAATCGTTCCAATCCATAAATCACCATACTTATCTTCGTGTATTGCAAACACAGAATTACCGCTTAGACTGCCCGGTTTGTTTCTATCAAGCTTATATTTTTTAATACCATCATTACCCGATACTATTCTACTGATTCCATCCACAGAAGAGCCGATCCATAAATCATCAAAACTATCTTCATAAAAAAACGTAATGCCGCCGATATCCATTATAATATCATTAAACTGGATGAATGAATTCGTATTTCTATCATAGGTGAAGACACCTCCAACAGCCGTATTAACACCCGGGTCGGTGCCAATCCATATTTTGCCGTTTCTGTCTTCGAATATAGCTGTTATAGAGTTGCTACCGACACCACTGGGATTCTGGAAGTAATGTTCAAAAAAATCAGTTCCGGATTTCCTAAGATTGAGACCACCTCCATCAGTACCAACCCAAAGTGCTCCGGTATGATCTTCACATATAGAGAGAACAATATTGTTGCTAATACTACCAGCGTCGCTTGCGTTGTGTGAAACATGCAAGAAGTTTTGGTTTTTGCGGTCGAACCTGTTTATACCCCCGCTCAATGTTCCAAACCAGAGAGCACCGCTTCTGTCCTCGTAAATAGACATAACTGCACCGTTGCTTATTGACCAGTTCGAAGAGGGAACGTGACGATAGTGAATAAAAGATCCATCACTCTTATTGAAGAGATCGAGTCCTTTATCAATTGTTCCTATCCAAATGTTTGAATAACTATCTGAAAAAATGTTCATAACCCTGTCACTGTTCAAACTGTTGGGATCAGTTTTATTATTTCGATAAACTTTGAATTTGCCGTTGTTTTTATTTAAGACACTTACTCCTCCGTCAGCGGTTGCAATCCATAAGTTACCTTCTGCATCCTCTGTAATACCAAACACCATATTCCCTCCAAGTGATTGCTCATCACCAGGGACATGCTGATACTTTTTGAAATTAACATTAGATAAATCAAACCTGATCAGTCCTTCCCATGTCCCCATCCAGAGAATTCCGTCTTTATCTGCATACAAGCATTGAGCATGTGAATTGTTAAGTATTGCGTCGTACGATTTACTGAACTGTTGATATATAAATTTATCTTTTATTTTGTCATAACGGTAAATATTTCCTGCACCTGTGCAGAGCCAGAGTTGTCCTGTTCGGTCTTCAACAATAGAGCTAATTTTTTCAGAGGGATTATCAAAAGTGTTTGTTTTGTTAATTCGATAATGTAAGAACAAATCATGTTCATAGTCATAACGTTCTAATTTACCACTAAGAGTAATAACCCAGAGATTACCTGTATTATCAACATATAATTTTTGAATCCCAATATCTGATATGGAGTTTGTATCCATTGGATCATGAGAATATACAATGAACCTATAACCATCAAATTTATTTAAACCATCTTGAGTTGCAAACCACATGAAACCAAGTTGATCTTGTGCTATGCTTAAGACAGATGATTGTGAGAGTCCTTGCTCAATAGATATATGATCAAAACGAATTTGGTTGTCCTGTCCAAGGATGGTTGATGAAGCGAATATGATATTCAGGGATACAAAAACAATGTATCTTAAATATCGTGATATAGCAATTAGAATATTTTCAAAAATGTGTTTGATAATATATGATATGATGATCCAAAATTCAGTTATAAACAGTAAAGAAAATCTTTGTTTCAGATTCAATACAAAAATATATAATTAAACTCTAACATCATATCAAGTGAAGTTTTGGTTCAAAGGCTATGATCATTTTGAAATTAAGCCTAATATGATTTTTTTTATAAATCATTAAACAGTTTCCAAACTATTCTCAATATATCCAATCGTTTCTTTTTCTATTGGAAGGATTTCTTTCAAAGTATTTGCTTGATTTTTTCTCATTTCACCATTCCACTGCTTATCTTTAAGCTGCCATGGAAATGGTACATGTTTTAAGTTTTCAAATAAAAGTTCAACAATTCTTTTATAGTTTTGGATTATCTTATCTAACTCCTTAATGGATATTTTATCTCGTAAAGAAATCAAGTATCTAATTGCAGCTTTCCTTGAATCCAAAAGGCTGTAATATATCCATGCGTTCGGTTGTATCTTTTCTTTTGCTTTTTCGGAATCTTCATACAGAGATTCATTGAGTAAATCATTAATCCAGTATTTATAAGCAGCAAAACCGCTTTTATATTTTTCGAAGCTTTCGGTTTTTGATAATGCAACAGCTAATTTCAACGAGTTAATAATGGTCTTCTTTTCAGCATCCTTTTTCTTTTTATCCTTTATGATAAATGTAGCCCATGGCCATTTCTCAGCAACAGAATAGTCATCAGAATCAGGGTCGTCATAATAGGTCCTGCAAAGTAAACCATCTCCATTTTCTGAGTACCCTGTAATAACACCCCAATCCGGAACCTTTATCAAATCGATAGCAATTACAGGTTTTCCCTTATCAATACTTTGTTGTATTTTTACCTTCATATTATCTTTTATTGTTTTATCATTTGCTTCCATAAATGAAGCCTCTGTATCATATCCTAAAGCTTTAAAAGCAACTGTTGAAGTGTCAAACCCGCAGGTGGCATCCGGTGAACTCGGACACCATTCAGGATAGTGAAAGTGTAATCGGAAAGCTGCTCCCGATATTCCCATTAGGTATTCGTATGTCACATCATCACCGATAGTATTCAATGTACTTTGCAGTGCTCCCATAAAAGTATTTTCTTTCCCGAGTCCCCATCCTAATTTTTGAACACCCTCGATGAAAACTTTTCCGTTCTGTTTAATTATGTTTGATTGCATTATGTTTTTTATTAAGATACTTTTTCATTTATTAAGCAAACTTAAGATAATTTTTAAGCAATTACTGAGTGGAAAAATCAAAAAACATGCTGCACAAAATATCAATTCTATGGATAGTATCGATATATATCCCGACGATGAAGTACTCGTTCTAAAATCACGGTATCTTTTTCAGTTTTTAATCCTACACGGTAGTTGCCAAAGCGAATTTTGTAATGATTCGAATAACCTTTCATTTTTTCGATTTTTTTACTTCTTATGATTGATTCTAAAGAGGGGAGTTCTTCAAATACAAACTCTTCAATAGGGGAACGAAATTTCGAAGGAATCTTAGCGAGTTCTTTCAGAAACTTCTTTTTATACTCAATTTTCAAATTGATTTTTCCATTTTCGAATAATAATTCTTAGCTGCTTTAAAGTCTAACGTCTTTTCATTTTCGTTTTCTTTCATTAACTGGTAAAGAGCATAATTCTCCATTATTTCTTCAATCATCTCGAATGTTTTTATATCCAATTGAACAGCTACTTTTTTATTTTTTTCGTCGACAATATATTTCCTTTTTATTTTTTCCATACAAATCAATTTAATAGATTATTTTTGATAAAAGGTAAAATTTTTGATTCTAATTAACAATAATATTATTACTGATATTAATAATTATTTTTATTAAGATAATTAGTGTTAATAAAAATTATATTTCATGCTCATTTGCGGAATTGACGAAGCTGGCAGGGGACCACTTGCAGGTCCTGTTGTGGTCGCTGCAGTTGTATTTGAAGAAGGGAATAGTATCGAACTGGTAAGAGACTCCAAAAAATTGAAAGCATTTCTGCGAGAGGAATTGTATGACAAAATTATTGAGGAGTGTGAGGATTACAAAATTGAAATTGTAGGTAACGATGTAATCGATGAGATGAACATTCTAAAGGCAACGATGCTCGGTATGGAAAGATGTCTTACCTCTTTTAAAAATAGAGATGCAAAAATATTTATCGATGGAAATTATTTTAAATTGAATGACAGTAGGCAGAAAGATTATGATTACGAAACAGTTGTCAAAGGTGATGATAAAATATTTGAAATCTCCTGCGCATCAATTCTTGCGAAAGTTACGAGAGACAAATTAATGCGAGAGCATGATAAGAAATATCCTTTATACAATTTTAAACAGCATAAAGGTTACGCCACGAAAGAGCATATCAGTAATATTAAAAAGTACGGTCTTTGCAATCTGCACAGAAAAACTTTTTGCAGAAGGATATTAGAGTATACATATCCGATAGAATACAAATCAATCTGAATTATATAACATGCCTAAAAGCACTTCAAAAAATAAACTTGGAAAATACGGAGAAGAGAAAGCCAGGGAATTCCTTGAGTCAAAAGGATATGAATTACTAACATCTAATTTCAGATATGACAGGGCAGAGGTTGATTTGATTTTTAAAGATGAAAAGAATAAGATAATTATATTTGTTGAGGTTAAAACAAGAAGGAATAGAGAATTCGGAGAACCGGAAGAGTCAATCAATAAAACAAAGCAAAACCAAATAAAGAAAGCTGCTGAGGGTTTTGTTTCTGAGAATGAGAAGTTTTTGGATTATGATTTAAGGATTGACACGGTGAGTGTTTTCATGGATGGAAAAGGCATCACTATAAATCATACCGAGAATGCTTTCTGAGCAATTCATTATTTTGAATATACTTTTCTGATTAATTTTGTTACTTTTTTAACTCTTTTTAAGAACCTTTCTTAAATAATAATTGACACGAATTGTCACCTGAGAAAAAACAAAAATCAGTTCTCGAAGTAGATAATCAGTTGTTAAATGATATTACTGAATTAATTCATTCCAAGTCTGAACCTTTACTCAAAAATATTTTAACTGACCTGCACGACTTTGACATTTCTGTCATCATTGATAACGTTGAAGAAACAGAGGATGCTGTTTATTTATTTTCTCTCCTGTCAGATGAAACTGCGAGTGAAGTAATATCTGAATTAAGAGATGATAGGCGTGATGAAATTCTTTCCCAGCTCAGTGATGAAGAAATTACTGAGATAGTCGATGAGATGGATTCGGATGATGCTGCAGACCTTGTATCCGAGTTAGACGAGAAAGTCAAAGATGATGTTCTTCAAAGATTAGATACCGTTGATAAAGAGGATTCTGATGAAGTACGGGAACTGCTTGCATACGATGAAAATACTGCGGGCGGTATAATGGCAAAGGAATTTATCGCCATCCATATGAATAAGACGGTTTCGGAAGCTGTTGTTGAGATTCAAGAACAGGCTGAAGATGTAGATGAATTATATAATGCATGGGTTGTCGATGATAATAATGTTCTTGTTGGTATAATCTCGTTAAAGAGTATAATAATGTCATTGAGTAAACCTGATCAAAAGATATCGGAAATAATGGACCCGGATGTTTTTTCTGTTGATGCTAATGTAGATCAGGAAGAAGTTGCAAAAATGTTCACCAGCTATGATCTTATTTCAATGCCTGTAGTAGATTCTGATAATAAAGTGATTGGAGGTATCAGCATCGATGATGTTGTCGATGTTATAAAAGAAGAACACGAAGAAGATGTTGCAATGATGGTAGGTTCAGATGCTGAAGAGCTCGAAAAGAAATCTCCGTTTCAGGTTGCCAAGATTCGTTTACCATGGATACTGATAACATTATCCTTGGAAATGATAGTTGTCTTCATGATAAAAAGCAACGATGCAATATTAGAAAAGGTTATACTACTGGCAGCCTTCATGCCTATTATTTCTGCAATATCCGGTAATACCGGACTTCAGACAGCTTCGATTGTAGTAAGAGCATTGGATACAGGTTACATTACTCTTAATAATTGGTTCTCATCAGTGAAGCGTCAACTGGTTACGACGTTAATCATCGGTTTCGTGGTAGGTTCTTTAGTTACTATAATAGGACTTCTTATTTCTAATGAGAACAGGGTTGCTTTTGGATTGACTGTGGGCTTATCTATGTTTGTATCTATAAATGTATCAGGAATGCTTGGTACAGTATTTCCTTTAATTTCGAAAAAGATTGGCTTTGATCCGGCAATTACTTCAGGACCTTTCGCAACTGCATTCCAGGACGTTGTTGGCATTTCAATTTTCTTATCAATAGCGACTTACATGCTTGCTCAAATCTGAAACATTGCTGAACTCTCTTAAAAAAAATATAAAATATCTCGAAATACCCGATAAGACAAATCTTATATTCTTAACAGCTCTCAGCCTTTTAATTGTCGTAAATTATTATCGCATTAACCAGTGGTATTTAATTGTAGTTGTTAATACTTTATTGAGTATTTCGATTTTGTATATAGTTGGACATTATGAACAGAAAGAACTTGAAGATAAAACTAAACAGTCTCTAAGCAGATTCATTCGTTTTTGGTATCCCGCCTTCATGATGGCATTCTGTTTTAAAGAAATCTATGTGTTGATGATAAGTCTTACCAATTCTTTGTACGATCATTTTCTGATAGGTATAGACTATATGATTTTTGGGGTGAATCCTACACAAGCTCTATTCGTAATTTCAAATCCGGCATTGACAGAGTTTTTCCAGATTGTTTATAACATTTTTTATTTAATGCCTTTAATTTATGGGCTTGAACTTTACCTGTGGCATAGGTATGATGAATTAAAGTATGCAACCTTTGTTATTCTTTTTGGTTTTTATATTTCGCTGATTGGATATTTGTTACTTCCTGCAATCGGTCCGAGATTTACTTTACATGACTTTCATACATTAAATCTTGAACTTCCCGGAATATTTCTAACAAACATTTTAAGAGATATTATCAATTTTGGTGAATCTATTCCAAAGGGGATTCCTAACCCTGGAGATGTTGCTCAGCGTGATGCATTTCCTTCCGGGCATACAATTATAATTTTACTCATTACTTATTTATCACACAAGATAAGGTCTAAGTCCTTTTATTTTTACCTTCCTTACTCGATACTTATGATCTTTTCAACTGTTTATTTGAGATACCATTATGTGATAGATCTTGCAGCAGGAGGGGTTATTGTGTTATTTACAATTTTTATCACTAACAGAATATACAAAGATAAGCTACCTAAGATATTAAAAAATTTTAAAGATAAAACTTAAAGTTAATTTGATGAGAAAATCATTACTTTTGTTATTGGGATTATTCTGTCTTTTCTTTTTCCATTACAACATCTTATTATCTCAGGATACATTTTCAATTGTTGCTGTCGATCCTGTAACGGGAGAGGTTGGTAGTGCTGGAGCATCCTGCATAGCCGGTTCAATTATTATCAGTGATGTACATACAGGTGTAGGAGTGATTCATACTCAATCTTACTGGAATGCAGCAAATCAAAACTATGCCCGTACCCTTATGAATTTGGGCTTATCACCTCAGCAGATAATTGATTCTCTAATTATGCATGATGCACAGGGAAACCCTTCGATACAGCAATACGGAATAGTCGATCTTATAGACAGCGGAAGGAGTGCTGCTTTTACGGGTTCGAATTGTTATAATTATAAAAATCACATTACAGGACCGACTTATGCAATTCAAGGTAACATTTTGTTAGGTCAGCAAATTCTTGATTCAATGGAAGCAAGGTTTCTGAACACTCCCGGAACGCTTGCGGATAAACTAATGGCAGCATTGCAAGGAGCGAAAGTCCCGGGTGCTGATACAAGATGTCTGGGTTACGGTACTTCATCCTTATCAGCTTTCATCAGAGTTGCAAGGTTGCAGGATACTACAGCAACTCTTTATCTCGATTTGAATGTAAACAGTGCTCCGATTGGAGTCGAACCGATTGATTCGTTACAGGTTTTGTACAACATGTGGGTGACGAATGTATCGAACTATACAAATGAAGTCCCTGACAGGTTTATATTGTATCAGAACTATCCGAATCCTTTTAATCCAAAAACAAAAATTAGTTATGGATTAAAAGAAGCAGGTAATGTAAAAATCATAGTCTATGATGCTTTGGGAAAAGAGGTGTCAACATTAATAGAGCAAAAGCAAACCGCCGGAACTTATAGCATCGAATTTAATGCATCAAATCAATCGAGCGGTGTTTACATTTATAGTATGATTGTAAACGGGATTATTGTTGAAACAAGAAGAATGGTTTTAACTAAGTAACAATGAGAGTCATTCTAATTCTTATAGCATTAAGAATTTATCTTGTATGATAATTTTATAACCCGGTAATCATTAACATAAAAAAAATGTTTTCATAAAAGCAATGTCAGAGTTATCGAGAAAAAATCATTGGGAAAAAGTTTACAAAAAAAAGAAAACTGAAGAGGTAAGCTGGTATCAGTTAAACCCAAAGACTTCTGTTGAATTAATTTTATCTTTGAATCCTGAAAAAGAAGATTCGATAATAGACATCGGTGGAGGAGATTCTCTGTTAGCAGATAATCTTGTCGAATTAGGATTTAAGAAGATTTATATTTTAGATATATCGTCCTGTGCTCTTGAAAGATCACGCAACCGTTTATTTAATAAAAGAGAATACCTGAATTGGCTGCATTTCGATATTACTAATTTTAAAACCGATCTAAGGTTTAATATCTGGCATGATAGAGCTACTTTTCATTTTCTTACTGATAGTGAAGATATAAAAAAATATGTTACAGCAGTAGAGGAGTATATTAAACCGAAGGGGTATATGATTTTATCTACATTTTCGATGAGTGGTCCAAATAAGTGCAGTGGATTGGATGTTAAGCAATACTCGGAAGAATCTATAAAGAGAACTTTCCGAGATGGATTTGCTTTCGTAAAAAGTCTTGATGAAGTACATACCACACCATCAAACGTTAAACAAAATTTCATTTACTGTTTATTTCAAAGAAAAGAGCAATGATACTTAATACGATTAGCAAACTATTTTAAATATGATGCCCAAGAGAATTAAATTTTATTTTATCGATTACCTAAAGGTATTATATTCCTGGATTAGAGCTTTCAGGAAAACTTTCGTTATAGAGCCAGGTCTTTTTTATACGGGAGAGGAGTATAATATTGACAGCCCGCTTTTAGTAACCTGTAATTATCACATGACGGTCTTCTGGTTGTGGAGGGTTTTGAAGAAACGGAGTGTGAGAATACTTGTGATTGATACAAATGGAATAAACGTGTGGTGTTCCGCGGGGAAAGGTCAGTTTAGCGCGGGGAATATTATCAGCCAGCTCAAACGGTATGATGATAAAATTATTTATAATAGTAATAAATTGGAAATTGTTCTCCCAAAGCTTTCTTTGTCGGGTGTTTCTATTCCAAAATTGAAAAGTTACTCTATAAAACCTATCATAGGACCTGTATATGCCAGGGACTTACCGGAATATCTTGATAATCAGCCATTGAGAGATAGGGTGAATGACAAATTCAAATTTTCATTTACCGACAGGCTTTTTACTTTAGTTCCCTCTGTGATACAATTTACGAAATATTTGATTCTTATGTTTGCAGCTCTTTTTGTCTGGCACTACTTTTTTATTACAGGAATATATTGGCAGGTATTGCCAATTGGAATTTTGTTTGGAATAAGTTATATAATATTATTCCCTTTATTACCGACAAAAAAGTTTGCAATAAAAGGTCTTACACTATTTTTATTTTTTGGACTCATGCTGTTTTATTATTTTATTAATACAAGTCAAGTAATGGATACACTGACTCTTCTGTTCTATTTATCTTTTATGTCTGCGACATCGATATTCTTTTCACTTTACTATACAGGCAACAGCGGCGTGAGCAATTACTCTCTCGTGAAGAAAGAGGTAATTCACTTTTTACCCGTCTCAGCAGTACTTTACATAGCTGCAATAACGTTCATAATAATTATAGGGGTAATGGCATGATTAAATTTGACATGGATAAATGCAACGGATGCAGGATTTGTGTGAAGGTATGTCCCCAGGGAGTTATCGGGATGATAGATAAAAAAGCATACATGATGGATTACGAATCGTGCATGGAGTGCGGTGCATGCAGGTTGAATTGTGAACCGAATGCAATCAGGTTAACAAAAGGTACAGGATGTCTCACTGCAATTATTAAAGAAGATATTTTAAAGATAGCTCCGAAGAATACAGGCTGTGGATGCAGTTGTGGCTAAGTAATTCTAAAGATAAACTCTCTGATCTCGTTCCAAAACTCCGTTTTAGAACGCAGTTGTATACGTAACTCAGTTTCGCTCAATTAACGTAACGGGGTGGCACAGCCGGCTGGAGCTTTAATACGAGAGTAAAATAATTTTTCCCGGAGTCTGCCTGAAAAAGTACAACTGAATTGTCACTTTACAAACCTTATAGTTAAAGGGTAGCGATATCTTTTCCCATCTGCAGCATTAATCGCAGCTATGATTTCGAAGATAGTTGCAAAAAGTCCGATTGCAATCAGCAGGAGTATTCCAACAATAACTAATATTAGAATTGCTGATATGAATAAGTAAATCGTTACGCTTATTTGAAAGTTTAATGCTTCTTTTCCCTGGTCATTTAAGAATGGCATCTCATCTCTTTTTAGCACCCAGATTATCAGAGGCGCTATTATATTACCGAGCGGTACTAAAATGCCTGCCAATCCGCTAAGATGACAAAACATAGCCCAATTTTTTTCTTCTTTGCTTAGAGATGTTGTTGGTAATGTATTATCTGAAAGTTTGTTGTTATCTGAAATCATTTAATATTATTTAATTGATATTAACTTACTCAATAAAATTAACACTTTTATCTTATCAGATATACGTATAAATCTACGCATGGTTTCTTGAAATTTTATTTAATCAACTTTCATCTTACGTAACTTTTATTCTGTATAAACGTTTAATAAAATATATTTTAATACTCAGAGTCATGTATATCGAAAGTGGACGGTTATTTACAAATGCAAAGCCGGTCAGTGTTCCGGGTAAGATTATACAATTTCCTTTAACCCGTTTTGTATTAGCACTTCTTTTTCTCATTCCGTTTTCGTTGTGTACTGCCTATCTGGAAAAGAAAAATTGTTAACGAAGATATTACTACTTAAAATATTTTTTACAAAATAATTATTGGAGGAGAAATATGAAAAGGAAATTATACTTTTTCGTATTACCACTTATTACAACGTTACTTTTAACGTTTGTATTTACATTGAATCAAGTTAATGCCCAGGATGATGATAACATAACGATAGGGCAGAGGGTTACGCTTCACTCGAATGTATTAGGTGAAGACCGTGTACTTTGGATTTATACTCCTGCGTTGTATGAAACAAGCACAAATCAATATCCAGTAATGTATGTTTTGGATGGTGGCTTCCACTTCCATCACGCTACGGGTGTAGTGCAATTCTTAAGTACGCAGGGTATAATCCCGCCAATGATAGTTGTTTCTGTTTTGAACATCGACAGGAACAAAGATTTCCTGCCTACGAATGTTGAGAATATACCAACAAGCGGGGGAGCAGACAAGTTTCTTGAATTCTTCAACGATGAGTTGGAACCTTACATCAATAAGAATTACAGAACAGAGCCTTATGAAATTCTTGCTGGACATTCATTCGGAGGAACGTTCGCAGCTTACACACTTTTAACGAGACCGGAAACGTTCGATGCATATATTGCCATAAGTCCTGCTCTATGGTATGATGATGAATTGCTTGTAAAAAAAGCCGAGACGTTTCTAAAGGACAACACTGACTTAAAGAAGATTTTCTTCATGACGCTTGGAACTGAAGGCGACAGGATGCAAAATTCCCTGGATGCTTTTGTGAAAGTTCTTAAGGATAAAGCACCTGCAGGCTTGAAATGGGAATATGTCTCTATGGTTAATGATGACCACGGCTCTACTCCACATAAGAGCATTTACGAAGGGCTTGAAATGGTCTATCCTGACTGGAAACTCAATTACAATGATCCCGACCTAACTATAGAAGGTGTTGATGAGCATTACAAAGGACTGACAGCTAAGTATGGTTATGAAGTTGCTGTACCCGAATACGTAATAAACATACTCGGTTATGCCCAGGTCCAGCAGGGAAACCTTGAAGAAGCAATAAAGATATTCAAGATTAATGTGGAAAAATTCCCGAACTCTGCCAACGTGTATGACAGCCTCGGAGAAGGGTATGAGAACAACGGGCAGTACGAATTAGCAAAAAAGAATTATTTATTAGCAATTGAAAAAGGTGAAGCAAACTCCGACTCGCTGCTTCCTTACTTCAAGCAGCATTTGGAGCGTGTGCAGCAGAGAATGGCTGAATAGTTGATATGAAATAAGTGTAGATAAAAAAAATAATGTGTCCGTCAGCAATCCTTAGAATCTTAATGGAGTTAAACTGACGGACACTTGAATTAAAATATCGTTATTTGACAAGAACCATCTTCTTCACATCAACAAATTCATCCGTAATCAATTTATAGAAGTACACACCGCTTGGATAATCTGATCCATCCCAATCAACCTCATAAATCCCAGCACTCAGCTTCTCATCTACTAAAACCGCTACCTCTTTTCCGAGCATGTCGAAGACAATTAATTTAGCATGCGATAATTTATGTAAGTCAAACCTCATATTCGTTGTTGGATTGAACGGGTTTGGATAGTTCTGATGCAAAGAATATTTTACAGGTACTTCATTAGTTATTTTCTTTACTCCTGAAGGTGTCGGACTGAACTTAAGTATAAAAGCTTCACCACTTCCTCCACTAGTTTGGTTATAAGCTCCTGGTTGAATAAGTACAGGGAAATTCGGGCTTCCTGTGCTTCCTAAAACATAAAGATTATCTGAATTATCTGTACAGATACTTTCACCACCTTCGCCTGAACTTCCACCATAGTAAGAAGCCCATAATCTTACACAGTTGTTGTCAAATAACAATATAAAGGCATCAGAACCAGCACCACCATAAGTAGTCTGATTATACGCTCCCGCTAATGTTTGTGTTGGAAAACCATCGTATGCTTGTCCCGTGAGATAAAGATTGCCTGAATTACTTGTGCAGATACTTTTTCCATTATCAGTACCGGTCCCTCCATAGTATGTAGCCCATACTCTCGCACAATTGCTATTGAACTTTAATATAAATGCATCATCACCACCAGCACACGTAGTCTGATTATACGCCCCCGCTAATGTTTGTGTTGGAAAATTAAGCTGTGCTTTTCCTGTTACGTAAAGATTTCCTGAATTATCTTTACAAATACCATATCCAAAATCCTCTCCACTGCCACCATAGCAAGTCGCCCATAGTCGCACTCCACTACTGTTGAATTTTAATATATACGCATCTCCACCAATCCCACCAGAATCTTGATTATATGCTCCAGCCAGTATTTGCGTTGGAAACCAATTCCACAAGCCCCATGTAATTCCTGTACAATATATATTATTAGAATCATCTGCACAAATATATCCACTCCTGTCATCACCACTTCCACCATAGTATGTCGCCCATAATCTTACTCCACTGCTGTTGAATCTTAATACGAATGCATCATTAGTTCCACCGCCATATGTAGCCTGATTATATGCTCCACTTAAAGTTTGAACAGGTAAATTACCACTCCCTGTTGTTCCTAAAACATATAAATTATTCAAGTTATCTGTACAGATTTTAGGCTCCCATTCGTAACCAGACCCACCATAATAGGTTGCCCACAACCTTACTCCACCGTTATTAAATTTCAATATAAATGCATCTCCAGTACCACCATACGTTTGGTTATAAGCTCCCGATAAAGATTGTGTGGGAAAATTGGTACTAAAAGTATATCCTGCAACGTAAAGATTACCGGAATTATCTGTACAGATACCAGTTCCCCAATCATGACTACTTCCACCATAGAAAGTAGCCCACAATCTCACTCCATTGCTATTGAACTTCAATATATACGCATCTCCATTACTTCCCCCTCCATAAGTTTGAGTATATGCTCCAGTCATTGTTTGCGTTGGGAAATTATAACTTTTAGTATTACCTGTGATATAGATATTACCTGAATTATCTGTGCAGATGCTGTATCCATAGTCATCACTATTTCCACCATAATAAGTAGCCCATATTCTATATGGATCTATAATAACATCTTCGTTATTATTATGTTTTGTAATATCAAATTGTACTGAATTACCGTATACTTCATATCTACATACTTTCTCTTTTCCTGTTTTTATCGAATAGGTGAATGGTTTTTCCTCTCGAATCTCACCCATTGTAGTTGTTACCACAACACTGCCATCTTTATCTAAGTAAACCTTACTTGCCCCTTCGTATTTCATTTTTATTTTATTAACATCTGCTCCTGCTTTCACTATGAAATCATACTTCATTTTTCCTTCTTTCTCATAATACACAAGGTCAATACCGTCATAAACATTTTCAATAGTTATCTTCTTGTAACCGCGTGGTGATATACCGTTTGGGTATTTGGGAGTGAAATAGTTGAACTTCTGATTAACAGCATACTCCTTCTTTATTTTTATATTCTTATTCATTCCAACAAACTCCATATCCAAGCGGTAATAACTTGATTTAAGGTTATCAGCTTTGGAATCGCCTTCGGTCTTTCTAAACACATAAGTTAAACCAGACTTTGTGATGTACATATCCACACTTTGTGAACGAGTAAGAAATAATACGTCCGGTATTTTATTCCCTTTTGAATCTCTTATCTGTCCGAGATTTTCAATGAAAATAATTTCTTTCTCAGAGTTTTGCATTATACTCTGTGGACTTTGCTGTGAGTTTCCAGTAGAAATAAATGGAGCTTTGAATAAATTTTCAGAACTCACCTGTGCATTAGCTGTATCTAATAGAATAGCAGAAAGTATAAACAGCATCGAGAATACCAATGTAAATGTTTTCATTTTCTTTTCTCCGATTTGATTTGTAAGAAATATTTTTAAACAGTTATTTAAAAAACAACCCCTTCTTAGTAATGCCTACTTCTATCTATCGGAAGAAGGGTATAGGGGATTCTATGTTTTATTTATTTCACTAATATCATCTTCTTTACATCTACAAATTCATCCACAACTAGTTTGTAAAAATATACTCCGCTTGGATAGTATGTACCATCCCATTCTACTTCATAAGTTCCAGGTTTTAGCTTTAGGTTTACAAGATCTTCCATTTCCCGTCCAAGAATGTCATATACAATTATTTTCGTGTAAGATAATTTTGGTAATTCAAATCTTATTTTTGTAGTCGGATTGAAGGGATTGGGATAATTTTGAAACAGCTTGTAACCATTAGGAACATTTTGACTGATTTGATTGATTCCAATAATAAAAGTACTGCTAGAATCAACTGATGTATGATAACCGTCAGTTACATATACTTTAACTTTGTTATTTGAACCAGGTGCAAATATTGAACGCCAATTATAATGATTTCCCTGAATGTCGAAATCAACAGGATCGTAATATAAACCCCCATCATTACTCCAAAATAAAAAATGATAAAGAGTATCTCCATCGGGATCGCTTGAGTTCCATCCGATAAAAATCGAATCATTGCCAAATGTCTGTCCGGGATTTGGATGTGTAACATCAATTGTTGGGGGATTATTTGAAATAGACCTACTCGCAAGAAGATTTGACAAACTGTCCCGCACTTCTATTGTTTTTACACCAGTTGTGTCTGGAATATTAAAGGAAGCTATTGCAGTATCAACTTGAATAATAGAGTCTCCTTCATACCCGTCACCATATGACGGAATTAACTCAAAACCCATATTAACATAGTATTGTTTTAAAGTCTGGTTATTCTCATTTTTTAATATTATTTGATATCTTCCTGTACTTACTGTATCAAAATATATGTTTCCTGAAGTAAATTTATAAAAGGGAAGTAATGTCACGTTATTATTAATTCTTGTTACTCTAAATGATACATTAACTGCAATTGGATTAATTCTAAGATTATCACCACTGTAAAAATTATTTGCAAGAATTTTATAAACACTTTTTCGCATCCAATAATTTTGAGCTACGTGAAATGTATCATGCATAAAGTGTATATTATTATTACGGTATTGTCTTGTTAAGACTCGATAACCATGAGCGTCTGTTCTTAAGTGATTTAATGCAAATGTATGTCCCACTTCATGTGCGTATACCATCTCGTGATTCCCTGGACCCCAATCAATGATTGCAACATGTCTAGTTATGCCAGGCAAGGTTAAACCAAGGTAATTATCTCTTGCTAAAAAACCATTAGTGGTATGGTTATCAACCATCATAAATCTTTTATAAAAATTCCATTTCCACTTAGTCATTCTACCCCATCTACCAAAAAAATCTCGCCACTTATTTTCTCGTTCATTTGGACTAAAAGCCATCCAATCTTGAAGTGAAGGTATATCAATACCTTTACCTCCTATGAAGTCTCGATAATCTATGCAAGAAACTTTGTCATTAACGTTATGAAATGGAACAGGAAATATTTCATACATATAATTAATATTATCCCTGATTCCTAAAAACCATGGTTCAGATGCAAAAAATTGATTATCAGCATATACTTGATCCCAAAAAAGGGACGGCTGCACATCAACATAAATATTCATACTATTAATTACTTGACATTTTAACAGCTCAGAATGGTTATTGGAATTTGGTTCAGCTAATGGATTACCAGCAGCATCTACTATTTCCATTCTTATATTTCGTTCCCCACTTCCCTGGAATGCAAAATAATCTCCTGGACCTCCTGTAGGTAAAGGTGCAGTTATATCAACTGTGGTAAGCGAATAATAATTACATGGCTGACTTGGAACAGCAGCTGGTAAAGTATAGATTCCTGAAAGTGCTATTTGTCGGTTTCCCTCTTCTACTATAGTGAATTTTACTCTTATGTCTTTAGCTACAATATAATAGTTGCGTATTTGCAATCTTATTGGATCTCGAACGTCGCCTGAAAATTGCCGTGTACCAAATATTAAAGAGGGTTTACCCTTTATCATCTTTAAATCATCATCACATTCGCACAGTAACGGTGATCCTCCTATTAATAAGAGATCATTATCATCAATATCATCGACCCACACAGCTTGAACCACTTGAAATTTACAACCTGCATTTGTACTGCTAATACAAATATCATCTTTACAAAATTCTATCCATTGAGCATGTAACATTTCTGCGGAGAATATAAAAATAAAAGTGAAAACAACAAATTTTATAAATTTAATGATAGACATTATATTTCCTTTCATATAAAGTTTATAAAAAAAATAAAAGATTTATTTATAAAAATTTATTAAAAAGAGATTACTTAGTTATTTTATAAGCACCATCGTCTTGACATCTACAAATTCGTCCGTAATCAATTTGTAAAAATACACCCCGCTCGGATATTCAGATGCATTCCAACTCACCTCATAACTTCCTGCACTGAGTTTTTCGTTTACATGTGTAATGATTTCTTTCCCGAGAATATCGAAGACAGTTAATTTAACATTTGCTGTTTTTGGTATATCAAATCTTATCGTTGTAGTCGGATTGAATGGGTTCGGGTAGTTCTGGTGCAGAGAAAATTCTGATGGTATTTCAGTGTTGTATGAATGAATAAATGATACACCTCCGTTAGTTGTTTTAAGAATGGTACCCTCTTTTCCTACAGCCCATCCGCAAAGCGGATTCGCAAAAAATCCTGAGTTTAGGTCTTTCGTTGTTCCGCTGTTTTGTGAGTTCCAGCTTTCACCTCCGTCTGTTGAATGTAGAATTATTCCATTCATACCCATAATCCAATGCAGATAAAGATTAACCAATACTAAAGCTCTAAGATTGTTTAATGTTCCGCTTGGTTTCGGATTCCAATTTGTTCCTCCGTTTGTGGTCTTAAAGATTTTACCGTCATTACCCGCTATCAATCCGTTGAAGGGATTGTTAGCTCTGATTTTGTGAAGAGCTACGTAGAATCCCACAATCTGAAAGAACCAGTTGTATCCTGAGTCTGTAGTTTTTAAAACTGTACCGTCTTCACCCACAGCCCAGCCTGTGTTGTCATCAACAAAATGAATAGAATTGAGAATGTATATTTCACTATTTTGTGTAATCCAGTTATTTCCACCGTTGGTTGTCTTCTTAATCATACCTTCATCGCCTGCAATCCAGCCTGTGTTAATATTCTCGAAATGTATCTCGTTTATATTAACATTCGTACCGCTGTTTTTAGGAAGCCAGTAGTTTCCGCCATCAGTCGATTTTAAGAGCATTCCGTTATCCCCTGCAACCCAAACCGTATTGTTTATAATGCGACCAAAGGAGTTTAAACCGTAAGTTGTTCCACTGATTTTTTGCTCCCAGTTAGTTCCTCCGCTTGTTGTTTTTAAGATTGTTCCATTCTCACCAGCAATCCAGCCTGTGTTGTCATCAAGCATAACGATGTCATTTAAATCTGCAGTAGTCGGGGAGTATTGAGGAAACCATCCGGATTGGGAGTGAACATTTGTAAGTGTGAATACTGAGATTAGTAAAGCAAAGAGTAGAGATTTTTTCATAATACCCTAACTTTGATTTAAAAAGGAAATAATTAATTTAAGGCGCAGGAGTTTAGCTAAAGTAACGCTTCAGTATGCCTTTTTCGAATACATAAAAAATTATATAAAAAAAGAGAAAATAGCAACATAGTTTAAATAAGACAGTTGTAATGATTCTATTGATATTCTTATGTATTCGGTTAGCAGAGAATAATATTTATGTGATGAAGGAAGTATATACAAAGAAATTTCTATCTTACCAGCTCTTCGAGATTATTGCTCTTACCAGAAAATCATCATACTCTCCATAACGGAAAATGTCTTCCCTGTAAAAGCTTTTTTCTGCGTTAAAGTTTAGAGTTGCGAAATTCCATAATGGGATAGAAGATGTAAAGTATAATCTTATTTTATTGTTTCTTTCTTCTTCTATTGTATAATTAATCCCCAGCCTGTTATTCCAGATATTAAAAAATGTGTAAGAATTTGCAAAATCGAGAGAGACAATATTTGAATTACTATCCGAACTGTTTATCGTGTAACCAATACTACCCGTTAAAGACAATGGAAACATTATGAAACTCAAGTTATCACTCAAAACAAAATTGATAATACTGTAATCGCCTGCACCGGAAAAAGAACTGCTGTTCTGCGTGGAAACATATAAGTTCGCTGAATTCACATAATCTTCATTATAATCATTAAACCCGGTTATCACAGAAAATATCGAAGTGCTGTTGTCAATTTTTAAAGAGTCTGCATCTGCATCGTTATAAACCGAATTTGGTCTGAAATCCAATATGATATACGGCAGGTCTTTAAAGTTGAGTTTCAGGTTAACTCCGTATTTAGCATAAGTTGACGTTAATGGATTCATAGGTGCAACGTTGTTTTCATCTCTCTGCATAAAGACAGAAAACTGTATAAGTTTTTCGAGGAAACCCTGCTCTATCTTGAACTTGAAGCCCTTGTTATCTTTCCTGACATTCGGAGCTCCTAATGAATTAAATCCCGGACCAACCATAGTATACTCACCCGACAATTTTGTTTGAGATTCCTCTATTTCATAAGATGATTTCAACGTAAACATAAAATCGAAAGAGCTGCTGATTTTTGGATCAAGAATGTTCTTTAAAAAACTCGGGAAGTCTTCCGACTCCATATCTGGGCTTGTTATATCGCGTGTATGCATCGACCCAACAGCTTCTCCTTCAAAAGTCAGTTTATCGTTCAACAGATTCAATTTACCCTCAAACCCAACCAGCACATTTTCTTGTGGAGTAATATCATTTGTGATATTGGAAGAGGAGAGGGAATTTTCATTATCCCAGGCTTTTAAAACTGTGAAGTGAAAGTGGCTGTTATCTTTCCCACCAATGCCGATTTTTCCCGCAAGGAGTTTTCTCGAAAAGTTTGTACCGGGTATAGCGTCAAGATTCATCAGTCCGGAAGCAGCAAAGTAGAAAAGTCCGGGATTAAACTCCAGGTTAGCACCCGTTACTTTTGTACCGTTTAGTGTATATTTTGAATAGTCTGGATACGTTTCGCCTAACCCAAGCGTCTCAAAATATGAAAGAGCTTTTAAATAACCTTTTACAGGTTTTCTATCTTTGCTCCTTTGTTCGGCCATATCCTTTAAAATCATTGGATCAAAAAGAAGAGCATAGCTGTTAATGTTTTGCTTAAGGTTTTCTTGTTTAGTATCCAGATATAGATTAAACGTAAAAGGAATTCCGTATGCTATTAATGTTGGGTTGAATCTGAGGTTCCCAAAATTCCTCGGAATGTCAGAACCTGTTGACTGACGGCTTGAATGCTGACCTATTATACTGTATGAACCTCTGAAATTAAAGTTAGACTCTTTTTCATCGGTTTGATTTGATAGACTTAATATGTTATTAAAGTTTTGAGAGAAACTATGTTCAGATTGCTTTCTCAAAAGTGACCTTTTCTCTTTTATGAATTCATTTTCAAAGTCGCGTGATGCAAAGTATTGGCTTTCATAAAGAGGAGGATTTATATTGTAAAACTTTTCCGAATGATCGTAATTACTAACACCGACCTCACCTTCTAATTCTTTTTTGATATTATCGTTAGTTTGTTCAATGTTTTGAGTTACAACATCGTAAGTAAATTCCCATGTCTCACTTTCCGAAACCAGTATGCCATCAACAAATGTTTTTACGTTCCATGCATATCTGTTTCCGGGAATGAACTGCCTTGAAGCAAGAGGGTACTGGTACAGAGGAGTTATAATGCTGCTTTGATTGAACCGTGAGGGATTTGACAGCATTGCATAATATGCCGTCTGTCTTTCGAGAATTTCCACAACAGTTAATTCATAAGTAATATTACTTCCGTGAGGTAATGGAACGGGCGGAAGCCAGTTAAACATTGGTTGTATGTCTCTTACAACTTCTTTATCCAACGGTGATACCAGTTCGGATTGAGTCAGGTTTAGTATTTCATAATCATTGCAAAAAGAACCTAACGCTTGTTTCGTATTGGCATCCATTACGTAAAGACATATATTATACGTCCCGCTTTGTAGTGTCCCTGTTTTATTAAGAGTCTCTTCGACTTCATTGGAATATTTCTCAACATCTATTGGGCTTATTTCTTTAGCATTTACTCTTGTTAAGCCTGTCGGAAGAAGAAATACCGAAGTCGTAGCATCTAATAATCTTCGTGAACCTCTCTCGATAGTTCCGAATAAATATACATTCACTGCTTGCCCTGGATTATTAATATTTGCTCTCCAAAGATGTTCAACCTTAAATTGGAATGGGGGAGGCTGCTGCAACTGAATTGTTATTTGGGAATAGAGGCTTTCTGTGAAAATAAGAATTAGCACAAGGTAAGTCCAAAAAGATCTTTTTATAACTTTTTTCAAAATTTCACAATTATTTGTTATAAAAATTTAATATTAGATTGCTACTCATTTCAACTCATCATCTTTTTATTATGAAAAATCATAAACTATTCTGAATTCAATGAGATGAACAATGAGCATAAACAATGTGTTTCAGTTACTCATTAACGGATTTAATTATGAATGACCCTACACTACTCGTACCAACTATTTCTCCGCCCTTGTATACTGTTACATGCCATGCATATTTCTTTCCGGTATCAAAACTAATGAAAGGATTCAGATAACAGACGTATTTTGGTGCTTCCAAATCACTCTTTTCGAAATAACTTGCATTGTTTTCAATCGCTGTCTTCGGAGTTTGGTCTGAGTAAACTTCCACAATCTTTAATGTATATTTTACCGAGCCTTCAGTTAATTCGAAATTCTTCCATTCAAGAATCAATCCATCAGCATCAATTTCCTCACCAACTTTCGGGAAAAGAACATCAAGCTCTGTGTTTTTCTCAGAAGAAATAATAAAAGATGACACTTCGCCAACTAATAAGCGTGAATCACCTTCAAAGACGGAGACCTGCCATGCGTATTTTTTGCCGGGGATAAATGCTTGTTCTGTTTCAGGGTATTGTATATGTGTGTCCGAAATATTCGTTTGTTCCCAAAGGGCTGGATTATCCTGTATTGCAGTCTTAAGAGTTTGGTTCTCCAGTACTTCTACAACTTTTATGGTATAGTTTGGACCACTATCAGATTGCTTTTTATAACTCCACTGAAAATTAATTGCGTCTGCATCAATTTCCTCACCGACTTTTGGGAAAATAACATCAAGTTCAGATTCTTTCTTCGCACTAATTATTAATGATGATACTTTGCACTCATCAATTTTGCTATTACCTTCGTAGACAGAGACCTGCCATGCATATTCTTTACCGGGAATAAATTCTTTATCTGTTTCCGGGAATATCAGGAAAGTATCCAGAATATTTGCCCCCTCCCAAAACGCTTCATTTTCTTTAATTGCAGTCTGCGGAGATTGATCTTCCAGTACTTCCACAATTTTTATAGAGTAGGTTGGATTACTGTCGGATTCTTTTTTATAACTCCACTGAAGAATAATAGCGTCAGCATCTATCTCCTCACCAACTTTCGGGAACAGAACATCTATATCATTAGGGAAGGCAATAACATCACTATTAGGATCGATAGATTTACCTATATACATAAAACTCATTATCTCACTCAATCCATTATTTTCACCTAACGGGTTACCGCTAAAGCCGTATGACTGTATCTGCCAGGCATACATACCGCTGTCTGCAAACTCATTAGCCGATACCGGGTAAGGGAATATGCTTGTCATTATATTGCTCTCTTCAAACCAGGCAGGATTTGTTTTCATTGCAGTCTCGGGACTTTGATTATCTTTTATTTCAACAATCCTAATCTTATACCTGATATCAAGACCCGGTCTTACAGCCTGCATCCAGGTAAATAAAGGTCGAGTGACAGCTTTTTCGCTGTCGGTCGGATAAATAAGAGTCGGAGCGGGTATTATCTCAATGCTATGCTGAATACAATCCGAGCCGCAGTTATTGTTATTGCTTTTATATTTTACATATACGCAAATTTCGTACTCACCCGAAGGCATATTGCCTGTTCTTATAAGAGCTTCTCTGTATTTGGAGTCGGCATTAGGATAATCGACCGATATAGGCTCTAATTCATGAACGTTTATTTTTTTGAGACCGGGCGAGAGATTTATACTTGAAGTCGTAGCTGTTAAAACCGTACCGTCTTTCTGCTCGGTTAGGGTTCCGTAAAGGTAGACGTTCAATATATCTTGAGAAGTGTTGCTGAGCGTTACCTGCCATAGATGCTCGACACGCAGCTGATTAAGCGGTGGCTGCTGTATGTTTACTGTTACGATATCCTGTGAGTAGGTTGTCGTGATAAAGAAAAAGACAATAAATAGAATGAGAAGCTGTTTGATGAACTTGTTGTGAAGTTGCATTTTTCTTTCCTTTTTAATTTTTATGATTTATATTACAATTATAGAATGTTTGTATACAATTTGAAATATATCTAAAATACAAACTGAAACTCTATTCTTATCATCTCATTTAATGTAAGTCAAGAACTAACCCTTCACTTACTTCAAAACATCTAACCCCTGACACCAGCAACTGGATTAGGCATGGAAACTTTTAGATCAGCTTTTAAGTCGCCCTTTTTAATGTCAATTTTCATCTTATCTACATCAAATTTCAACTCTCCTTCTAATCCGGGTGGTCCCCCTTTTTCATAACAATCCTCAGGGATTGTTATCATGGTTAACTGTTCGAGTATAAAGGTCTGCTTAGGCTTAGTGCAGATTTTGCATTCAATTAATACAAATGTATTAAAAGCTGTACTAATCTTATCACCCGGTTTAAGTGTGTCTCCCACTCTTGCCGGTACCCAATCTCCACCTGGCTTCTTGATATCAACCACAGGTGCTTTACCAGACGAATCAATACCACGGATTATGCAGACACAAGAACAAGGCTTTACTTCCTCCAAAACTTCTTCAGCGGATTCTATTGAAGGAAATATAAACCATTCTATAAGATCCCGGACATTTCCCTGTATAATGGGTTCATCTATAACGCTTGTAAATTCTAACTCCCCGTAAGTACCGCTGATTGCTATTTTAGGTTGGGTTTCGGGCAAACCTGTTCCAATCCGATCATCGGGAGTTAGAAGCATGCCTTCCTTTCCCAATTTTCCCTCGTAGCCACCACTTATTATGTAAACATCTCCTTCAACCTTATCAATTCTACATTGCCATATTCCTATAACCTCGGTTGCAGCCCTCTCCTTTGAATATTCAACTAAAGGTAATGGACCCACAGACCCTGTATACGGAACATTACCGTTGAGAACAATTTCGTCTATTTCTATGCTCTCGACAGACACTCCAATCGCATTGGAAATTTTGACACTTAAATCCCATACATACTTCAGGCAGTATCCATCAGGAAAATAGAAAGCGAATGCAATGGTATGCTCACCGGATGTAAGTGTTTTCCCATACTCCACCACGTTCTTTTCATTTAATTTATCTGGAGCTAATCGAGGCGTGACGTCCCTGGCATCTATTCTAAAAGTCCAGAAATTACAATACCGCGAAATCGCCGGGTTGTCTAAGCGGAAAGACACTGCTAAAGAATTTTTTTCTTCGAGTTCAGTAATTGTTGAGAAACTCCAGATCTCACTCTTACCATCATTCTCACCAATAGGATTACCAAAAAAATCGAGCGATGTAATTTGCCAGGCGTATTTACTGCCATCTATGAATTCTTCGGCAGATAATGGATACTGGAATACTCTGGTCATTATATTATACTGTTCAAACCATGCAAGGTTTGTTTGCATTGCGATCTCAGGGCTTTGCCTTTCCTTTACTTCTACTATCTTTATTTTATACCTGACATCTGTACCTGGTTTAACAGCCTGCATCCAGGTAAACAGAGGTCTTATGTTCAAGTTTTCTCCATTGCCCGGTGAAATGAGCGCTGGTGCAGGCATTATTTCTATATTTTGCTGTATGCAATCAGAACCAACGTTATTATTATTACTCACCAGCCGAACATATATGCATACCTCATAATCTCCCCCGGGTAAATTACCGGTTCTTATTAGAGTTTCTTTATATCTCGGATCAGGATTAGGATAATCAACTGTAATCGGTTCTAATTCATGGACATTAACATTTCTAACTCCGGGATGTAAGTTAATACTTGACGTTTTTGCAGTTACTATCAGTCCTGCATTTTGTTCGGTCAATGTTCCATAAAGATAAACATCCAAAACATCCATAGAAGTGTTATTAAGGGTTATCTTCCATAAATGCTCGATATGCAGTTGATTAGGCGGCGGCTGTTGTATGTTTACTGTTACGAGATCCTGTGAATAGGTTGAACTGATACAGAAAAAGACAATTATTGGAATAAGAAGCTGTTTGATGAACTTGTAGTGAAGTTGCATTTTTCTTTCCTTTCATTTTTGTTTGATGTTTATAACATCTCACATTTTCGAAAGCTTGAACAGGTAGTGAGAAATATAATAAAGTAATGTTTAGTTTATAATTTTATCAAGATACTTAATGTGACAAATATTCTCATAAAGTTCAGAAAAATTAGATACCTTTACACACTTATAAAGACATGATTGATACGTGTCTATAATATTGTGAATATAAAAAAGATTGTCAAGTAGGTTTTTACACAATATATAAGAGGTGATTTTTTCCAATTAAATATTTTATTCGAATAGGTGATTGTTGTGTACGCAATACAGCGTGTAAACGCAAATAAATAATTTGCATGTTTTACAGGAAATTGATAAATTATAACGAGTTTCAAATTTTTAATTTGAATTATCGGAGGCAAACGATATAATCACTCTTTACATTTTCTAAGGACTATTTTAGTGTCTCCTTGAGTCTAATTGACTCTAAGGAAAAAACAATAAATGAAAAGAAAATCAAATCTTGTATTCTAAGTTTCATAATACTATCTGCTTTTTTAAATGGATGTGATAAGGATGACATTATTAATGGACCTGGTATTGGTGATACAAGGTTCAATATTGCTGTTTATCAATATTCGGATAATTTTTTCCTTGTCGATACACTTTATAGAAGAAGCTTCCTTGATTATTATAATAATGAAACTGGAATTCTCACACAGCATACTTACGATAATAGGATTTTAAGTAATGACGTTTCTTTTGAAGTGTGGGTACAATGTGAAGTAACTGAGATTAGTAAAAGATTTGCAGTAGCTTATCTATTACTTTACGAAGAACCTGTTGGAGGTTATAGCGATACGTTATGGAATGTATCACAAACACACGGTATTCGTTTTTTTGGATATTTTAGGAAATTAAATCCCAATGAATATTATATATCTGAATATGCGGGTATGATTGGTTTTAAAATAAACATACCAAGTAACTTTCATGCAGGAATCGTTTACAAAACCAGTAACGTGAAAAAATATGGAATAGGAAGCTATGAATCTACACAGACAGATACATTGCTCCTGAAAATGTTCAAGACTGAAAATCAGAGTCCTGATCAAACGCCATTGGCATGGGAGCTAAAACTAAAAAATGTATACAGATTGCCTATCACTAATGTTCTGCAAAGTCCATTTCTCTTAGATGTTGTTATTGATGATTACAATGTTTATAGGAGTATAATACCAGGAATGAACATACTTTTGTTGCAAATAACACAACTTGACAGGTATCAACCAAACTCACGTATTCCGCCTCCTGATGGAATATTTGATTTCTTACCGGGTTTAACTATTATACCCGAAACAGGAGATATAATTTTTCCTACATTCAGACCATTTTATGATGAGTTTAGAGATGCAGGAGTTGATTCGGTTTATTGGTTCCCTGAACTTTATGAACAGAGAAAGACAGTTGCCCAAAACCTTCCAATTGCAAACAAGTTCCGTATACACGGGTATGGAGAGAGCGGGAGATGAAAATGAAAATAATTTTATTTATCTGCCTGCTTTTTGTATCCTTAACTTTAAATTCTTTTTCACAGGAAAAGACTGTACTGACTCTGCTTCAATTAAAATTCTACAGCTCGAAGAAAAGCTGAATAGAAAAGTGGATTCATTATTGAATGAGGGTGTACTTATTAAATCAAATCTAATATATAAATGGAATTTAAATTAAAACAAGAAAAGATAAAGCCATTTAATTATTTATTAAGCAGGTTTAAAGAAAAGGATCGTGATTTAAGATTGCCTAAGTTTTGTTTTTTACTCGGTGCTGGATGTTCTGTATCTTCGGGTATCCCTGGTGGTGGAGGAATAATAGACTTATGTAAGAAAATATCTTTTGCTACACGTGAAGGTGCAGATATTGCTCATTGCTGGACAACTAATAAATATAATGAATTTAATGAATTATACGATAAATATGCTTTAGAAAATAAGGAAGACTTTAAAAAATATGAAGTAGAAATCGAAAAAGAATTTGAAAAGAATATTAATGAAACAGATGTTATAGATAGAATACCAAAAAATATTAAAGATGATTTCAAAGGAAGATTATCTGAAAGTGAGTTGAATAAAAAACTGTATGAGGAATTCAAGAATTTGGTATTGAAAGATTCTTTATATGGAAAATGGTTTGCAAATTTCAATGTGAGTACTAAAGATAGACAGGAATTGATAGAAAGTATTGTTGAGGATAAAAAACCAATGGGCGTATATATATTTCTTGCTGAGCTTATTAAAAAAAATTTCATACATAATATATTCACAACAAATTTCGATGATTTGCTTAATGAAGCATTATTAACTT
This sequence comes from Ignavibacteria bacterium, assembly GCA_016783945.1. Taxonomy (GTDB): domain Bacteria; phylum Bacteroidota; class Ignavibacteria; order Tepidaquicellales; family Tepidaquicellaceae; genus BS750m-G4. Next base: position 20,246 of record JADHVP010000009.1, on the reverse strand, counting down.
TTTATAGAGAAAAGGCAAGAGTATACGCTCACAACGAAATTGCAAAATATATTTCTACAACGAGTAGGAAAGTTAATATAATCAAGCTACACGGTGATTACCTTTTCGAAAATATTAAAGGTATAAATGAGGAAACTTCTCGACTTGAGGATGATATAAAATATAAAATGAAAGAGATGCTAAATCATTTTAGTCTGATTGTTGTAGGTTATGGTGGTGCTGACGATTCTATTATGAGTACACTCGAAGAAATAAAAAGTAAGAATAATAATATGTGTTTGATTTGGTGTAATAATAATCCGGATAAATTGAATTGGAGAGTAATTAACTTATTGAACCATTATGATAATAGTTACTTTGTAGAAATTGAAGATTTTGATACTTTTGTATTTGAATTATGGTATGATATTAGTGGTAGAATTGGAGGGGGATATATTGATCTTAAGAAGAATTACGAAGAAGATGAAAGAATACTGAAAGAATATCGAGATAAATATTTTCAAGAAATAGAAAAGAAAGAGGATTTATCACAAGAAGTTAGGTCAAAAGTTTCAGATATGTCAAAAATATATGATATTCTTGATAAAGCAGATAAGGAGGAGAATCCCGATACGAAAATTGATTTGTATACAAAAATAATAAATATTAATGATAAATACAAATCTGCATATTTCAATAGGGGGCTTGTATATTTAAATGATAAAGAAGACTATGATAAAGCAATAAAAGATTACAATAAAACCATAGAGTTGAAACCTGATGATACAAAAGCATATTACAACCGGGGGACTGCCTATTTAAATAAAAATGACTATGATAATGCAATGAAAGATTATGATAAAGCCATCGAGCTGAAACCTGATGATACAAAAGCATATTACAACCGGGGATTTGCATATTCAAAGAAAAAAGACTATGATAAAGCAATAGAAGATTATGATAAGATCATCGAGCTGAAACCAAATGATGCAGACACATATAACAACAGGGGGATTGCATACTTTTATAAAGAAGACTATGACAAAGCATTAGAAGATTACCATAAAGCCATCGAGTTAAATCCTAATTTTATTTCAGCTTATAATGATATAATAGAAGCATTAATAATAATCGGAAAGTGTGATGAAGCATTAGAATATTTAAATAAAGTTTATACTTTGAAGTATGAAGACAAAGATGAAGCAATATTAAAATATCTTGACTGCATAATAAATAAGATAAAAGGAAATAATACCGAAAAGTTAGATAAGGAATTAGATGAGATTCTTAAGAAAGACTTTGAATTAACGTGGTCATTTGATGAAATAGAAAATTGGCTTAAGGATGCTAAGTTATTAAAAGATGTAAAAGAATACATAAAAGACAAAACAGAATTATTGAAGAAGAAAAAGAAGAAATAATCAAGCTATTCTCCCATTTTGTACAATCAAACTGCCATATTGTATTTGATATGTCAAACTTTAACCTAAAAACCGCAAAAAAACCGTCCCCGCGTAAACTTCGCGCTTGAAGTGAGCACGGTAACCGTTACCGCAGAGACTCCGAGCTTGAAGTGAGCACGGTAACCGTTACCGCATAAACTCCGAGCTTGAAGTGAGCACGGTAACCGTTACCGTATAAACTCCGAGCTTGAAGTGAGCACGGTAACCATTACCGCATAGACTCCGAGCCTGAAGTGAGCACGATAACCATCCCCGCGTGTCTACTTGGAGCTTAATATTTACACAGGGCTGTTATTTCATCATTTTGAGTACCGGATTTCTCTCTTATATAATTCCAGCCTAATTTTCTTATCCGATTATAAAGCAAATAGAGTATTGGTTGTATCTATCGATTTGAGTATGATTTATACGTTATTTGTCAACTTCTATGTTATGCTTTATTTTAGCTTTGCATTAACGCTTAATCTCATTATATTTACTTATCCATAGGTTATAATGCGGGTATTAAATCCGCGTTGTTCACTTCACTAATTATTATCGATACAACACGGAATCCTACCCAGCGTAATATAGAATTTTAATGCTGCATCATGATTTTATGAGAAGATAACGATTTTAAACTAAATATTTTTCTTTAACTTTAAATAAACAGTTATGAAAAACTTAATTATTTTAAAAATCGTAATAGCATTATTAGCTTTACTGCCTATCAACACATTTTCACAGATCAATCACTTTGATTCAGTTCGTACTATCATGTCCTCAAATACATATGATTATCGAAATCCTTTGTTTGCATATACATCACAGATTAATTATGTGCAGAATATGAGATTGATATATGAAGTACACAGCGGAAATTCATCAAGACTTGGCTGGAGAGGGGTCGATTACTGGAATTATTCAGGTGAAAACTTCATAGTCAATAATAGTTATTTGAATATCAATTCTGCAACACACAATGATATGGTGGTTTGGCAGTCTAACAAAAACGGAAATTGGGATTTGTATTTTTCTATCTGGGGTGGAAACTCGTGGTCTGCTCCCGCAATAGTTGATTCCACGCCTACTTCTGAAACAAATCCTTCTCTTTATTTTTTAAATTACGGTTATGATACATACTACCTTTTATTCGAAAAGAACAACGATGTTTATTTTAAGTATTATAGAAATGGTTCCTGGCAGGGAGATACAAACCTGACTGGTTCTGTTGCGTTAGCGTGTCATAGTCCGGTATTCTATGGTCAGAAAATTTATTATCTGAAACAAATAAGTAGTTCGATGGATGTTTTAAATCGTCAGAGATTCGGTATTCAGTATCCTAACTATAATTTCGTGTGGTATCCTGTAGAGGAAAGAGCTATGCCAAACACGGTTAAAAATCTTCGTTGCAGTCATGAACTTCATTTTGAATACGATACTTTAGGGAGCACTCATAGTTATATGATTGGCAATCATACTACTTTTACAATGAAAAACATGACACTTGGATTCTCAGGTAATAATATCAATTGTTCCGGTATGGATTTAATGGTTCCAATATCGGATAATCCTCTTCTTGATTTTTATCCTTACGATGTCTTTGGTTTCCAGAGACGTACGACCGATTCAAATATGATAGTAGCATTAAGCAATGATATGTATAATGTAATAAGATCAAGACGGATAAGTCTTGATGATACTTCTTTCGTTAGTAAAATTATAGCGTCAGCTCCTGTATATTATACATTTGCATTTTATAAAATCAGGTTAGTCTGGGAGAAAAAAATTAATGGTAAGGTTGCGTTAGTCGAGACTTTTGATATACAGGTAATTAATGATATAAAGAAAATATCTAATAACACTCCCTCTTCATTTTCATTAAGTCAGAATTATCCCAATCCATTTAATCCAAGCACAACAATTATATTTAATATAAAGAAATCATCAGATGTAAAATTGATTGTCTATGATATTCAGGGGAAAGAAATAGCTGAACTTGTAAATGAGAAATTAAATGCTGGAAGCTACGAGGTTGAATGGAACGCATCGGATTATCCCAGCGGAGTGTATTTTTATAAGATGTTTGCTAATGATTTTAATGAAATAAAAAAGATGGTTCTTTTGAAATAACGATATAATAAGTTATAGATTTTTTTTTGGTGGCACGGTTTAATTACCATGTCACCTTTTTTTGTAATTATTTTAACTCTATTTGGGAATGTTAATTCAGTAAGATTTGTAATGAATAGTAAAAAAAATTAGGAATACAATATGAAATTCAAAATGAGTACAAACGTAGCTGTTAGGACAAAGGATTTTTCTAAGGCTGTAGATTTTTATAAGAATGTAATCGGTTTTAACGTCCGTTCGGAAACCCATGAGGAGGCAGATATCGATGCCAATCCATTGACTCTTTTCGTAATAAAAAATAACGAGATTCCCGGTCCGGTTATGGAATTGTTCGTGGATGATTTAGAAAAGGCAAAAGAAATTCTTGTTGAGAATGGCTGCAAGATTCTTCGCTGGAGAGGGAAAGGACAGGATTGCTATATAGAAGACCCGTTTGGTGTAAAGTTTAATATCTGGGAAGAGTAGTAATCATTTTTTCTAAAAGACATTTTAAAATATTTGCAAGTTTATTGAGGAATGTTTATATTTAATCAAGCGTAATTTTATTAATCCTATGACTAAAGTAAACCAGGCTGTTTCGCTATTTAAGAAAGGTTTTAACTGTTCGCAGGCAGTTTTCTCAACTTATAGCAATGATTTATTTCTGAGTTCAGAGAAGGCAAAGCGGATTGGAACGGCTTTTGGTGCAGGAATGGGACGCATGGGACTTACATGCGGTGCGGTTACAGGTGTAATCATGCTGATAGGTCTTAAATATGGAAACAGTAATGTAAAAGATGAAATGTCAAAAGAAAAGACATATGAATTGGTTCAGAAATTTGCTAAGATGTTTAAAGAAAGAAATGGTTCTTTACAATGCAGTGTTTTGCTTAATTGTGATATTAGCACCGAAGAAGGTATGAAGATGGCAGAAGAGAAGAATCTCTGCAACGACCTATGTCCGAAGTTTGTTAAAGATGCCGCTGAAATTATTGAAGAGATATTATAGATAATTTTTACTATAAAACACACCTTAGATTCTTAAATTTCCAAATTAGATTTTAAATACAATTCCGTTTTGTATTATCAATAATATTTGGAATTATTAATTTCATCAACGTTCTCTTTATTGAAATTGAAAGTTCAAGCAGTAATGCGTAATTTTCAAATAAGGGCTACGTTTCTAATAAAAATATTCGGAAGATAAACTTTTTGATGAATTATGAAAATCGATTCTGCAGTATTTAAATTAAAATTCACCAAAGTCTTGTATATAGCAGCCTTCTGGATATTTGTCAGCTTATACTTGAGGTTTATTACATATCTTCTTTTCCTTCGCACTTCGGATCCTTTGAACAGGGATTTCACACTATCTCTTATCACAAATACTTTAGCAGCACTTTTTGCTGGATTGATATTTGGAACCTTCGAGATGTTTTATTTTAAAGACAGGTTCAGGAAGAAGACCTTCATTTATGCTATGCTAATGAAAAGTGCGTTTTATTTGTCAGGTACAGTTGTTGTCGTATTCTTATTTTTTATCTTTTATAATATTTTTCATAATAATCTAAGCATCTTCGATGCTAATTTGTATCAGCTAACACTCAGTCTTACTTTTAAACCCGGCTCATTAATAATCTTTGCAGTCTGGGGTGCTATTTTATTATTAACGATATTTTTCATACAGGTGAGCGACAGGTTTGGACAGGGTATCTTGCATAATTTTTTACTTGGCAGATATCATAACCCAAAAGAGGAAAAAAGAATATTTATGTTTTTAGACCTTAAATCTTCGACAACAATTGCGGAGAAGTTTGGACATAAAATGTATTTTAATTTGCTTAACGATTTCTTCTACGATATAACTGATTCGATTGTGTACAATAAAGGAGAAGTCTATCAATACGTTGGAGATGAAGTCACAATATCCTGGAAATTAGATAAAGGAATCGAAGATGCTAATTGCTTGAAATGCTTTTTTGATATAATAGATGTTATCGATAAAAATTCTGATTATTATTTAAAGAATTACGAACTCGTGCCTGAATTTAAAGCTGGAATACACAGCGGTACGATAACGGCGGGTGAAGTTGGAATTTTCAAAAAAGAAATAGTATATAGCGGCGATGTTTTAAATACAGCCTCGAGGATTCAGGAAATATGTAATGAATATGAAAAGAAACTATTAATCTCCGAGAAGCTGCTGAAATTGCTCGATATAAAAAATAAATATGAAGCCGAAGTAATAGATGAGTTGAAGTTAAAAGGGAAGAAAAAACCAATAAAGCTGTTTGGAATAACGAGAATAAATTAATTTTTTAAAATTATAAATCCTAATTACCATGAAAACTTTCATATTAACATTTTTAGTATTATTGTTTTCAACATTCGTATATTCAAATGAATCACCCATCATAAGTGGTTCTGTTGGAACTGGCAATATTCAATTCTACACAGAAGAAGATGTAGCAATCGAAAAAGAAAACTTGCTTATAGTATTCTATCCACAGAGATCAGTTGTTCAAGTAAAATACGTAATGAAAAATTATGGAGATTCTAAGAGTATCAAAGTCGGATTTCCACATCGGTATATTACTGAAAGTGCAGCAGAGACAGGAAGTGTATTAAAGGAAATCAACATTAAAAAGAACGGTGAGAGTTTAGATTATATAATAGAAAAAGAAACGGACATGATTAGTAAAGAGGAATTCACTAAAATACTTCCGGAAGAGATATGGTATTTATTCGATTACCAAAAAGTATGGACGACAGATTTCTTGATCTTCGATTTAAATATTGACAAAGAAGAAAGCTTCACTGTGGAAATAGGTTATGAAGTTGAGAACTTGCTGTTCAAATTAGAATCATGGGGCTATATGCCGATGTATACATTCTCTCCGTATCAATTTGAATATATTCTCACGACAGGAAAAAATTGGAAGGGAGGTTCGATAAAAGATTTTGATGCTACCGTTGAATTTAAAGAATTCGATCCAGAGAGAACTGAATTATCACCTAAGCAATTTAAATATATGAGTAATTCTAATATTTATGTCTGGAAAGAAACTGATTTCCAACCGGATAAAAACATAGTAATAAAATATTATCCAAAGAATGCACAGTTCTTCTTTAATAAAGATGCGAGGTTTGAGTATTATCTTACAGAGAATAATTATGAAATCCCGGATGAAATATCAGAGGGTTCGGGTGCAAAGTTGTACTCTATTCCATTTTACTTCGAAAAGGATTTTTACATATCAACGATTGATTTAAAGAATCAGGATATTAAAGAACTGGATTTATATTTTGAAATAGTAGATACGGAGAGTGGGGAGGATTCTGTTATAAAAGTCTCATTCGATCAAACGAAAAGAAGTTACGATTTCACGAATAAGAATTTCAGTTCAACTTTATTTGGAATTCCTAAAGAGTATCCAACAATTAGTTCGGATGATTTAATAATCGAATTGCTATATTATGTTCGTCCGAAAAAGGAATAGCAAAAAGAAGTTAATTACACTTTAGAAGTTTCTGATAAATAGTTTTTTGTAAACTCTTTACCTGCCATCATTGAATCGAGATTTTGCTTAATGATTTTATCACCTTTGCGTGAAAAAATTCCTCTGATTCCATTTTCTAATTTTTCATAAGGTATCTCGATGAAAGGGGAAGCTGCTCCAAGCATTACTATATTTGCTGAACGTGCTGAACCAAGTTTCCTGGCAATGTCATCTGCATCTAAAGTAATATGATTCGGAAAAGACTCAATTTCCTTCAATACTAAATTTATATCAGGATAGTTTGGTACATTTATAAAAGGCTTAGTATTCGTAATAAGCCAGCCATCAGGAGACAACCATGGAAGATACCTTAATGATTCCATCGGTTCCACGGAAATTATCATATCGGCACTTCCTTGAGGTGTTAAATCTGAATGAACTTCTTTATCGGAAACTCTTAGATGTGATTGTATCTCTCCACCTCTCTGACTCATCCCGTGGACTTCGGATTGTTTCAGATATAAGTTGGATTCTACCGCAGCATATCCAATCGCAGCTGCTATTGAGATAATTCCCTGACCTCCTACGCCTGCGAGTATTATGTCAATTTTCATTTTTCAATTTCTTTAGTTGTTTTTTTTGTTTTCTTTATAATTTCTATACAATCCCTCGTTGGTATAATAACTGATAAACCGTTGTATGCTAATTCATCTTTTATAATTTTAACATTTTCCTCATGGTGTTTTTTTAAGGGATTCAATATTTTTAAATGCTCTGGTTTAACACCAATACCTAAACAAATGTTTTCGAGTCTGCCGGTTGCGTGTGATTTCTGACCACCTGTCATTGCTGTAATGCTGTTATCTAAAATAAAAACAGTTATAGGAGAGTTTTCATTAACAGCGTCAAGCAAACCGGTCATACCTGAGTGTGTAAAAGTTGAATCACCGACGACAGCAACCGATGGTTTTAAACCTGCATCAGCAGCACCTTTTGCCATAGTAACGGATGCTCCCATATCTACGCATGAGTTGATTGATTCATAAGGAGGCAATGCACTTAAAGTATAACAGCCAATGTCCGAGAATACTCTCCCTTTGCTGTATTCTTTTAATGCTTCGTTTAATGCATCAAACGAGTCAATATGTGGACAACCTGTGCACAAAGACGGAGGTCGTCCAACAACTAAACCCGGGACATCTTTACCTTTTTTTATAGGTTTACCAATTGCTTCGGCAACAATATTTGGGTCTAACTCACCGTCTCGTGGAATTGTACCGTTTGTTCTACCGAGTACAATTAAGTCTTTGTCAAGAATGCCATTAATCATATCTTCAACTAAAGGATAGCCATCTTCCAGGACGAGAATCTTTTTGCATTCCGAAGATATTTTTTTAATTAAATTAATAGGTAAAGGATACTGACTGATCTTCAGTATTGGAAATGGACACTCATCATCTGTATAATTTTCCATTAAATAATTATATGCTATTCCACAAGCAATTATACCCATACTTTTATCTTTACCCTTGACATATTTATTATAGACAGACTGCTCAGACTCTTTTTCAAAATTTGCCTGATTGTCTAATAAAATTTTGTATCTCTCTCTTGCAATCGATGGTAAGAGAACAAATTGTCTCATATCTTTTGGGAGTGAGATTTTGTTTTGATCTTTCAAAGCTGATTGCTTTACACCTGCACGTGAATGAGCCAAGCGTGTTGTAAGTCTTATCATTATCGGTATTTCATATTTTTCGGAAAATTCGAAACCCTCGTAAGTCATGTCATAAGCTTCCTGCTGGTTTGAAGGTTCGAAAATTGGTATCAAAGCAAATTTCCCGTAGAATCTCGAGTCCTGTTCATTTTGTGATGAGTGCATCGATGGGTCGTCAGCTGCCACAACTATCAGACCACCGTTAGCACCTGTGATTGCAGAGTTGATAAATGGATCTGAGGCAACATTCAAACCGACATGTTTCATACAAACCATTGCCCGTTTACCGGTATAAGACATGCCAAGAGCGGTTTCCATCGCAGTCTTTTCGTTAGCAGACCAATCGGAGTGAATACCCCTTTCTTTTGCAAGTTTTGAACGTTGAACGTATTCTGTGATTTCTGTCGACGGAGTTCCGGGGTAAGCATAAATTCCCGATAAACCTGCATCTATTGCCCCTTGAGCAATTGCTTCATCACCTAATAATAAAAGTTTTTCCATATCTTAATTTTTGTGATTCTGTTATTACTTTACAAATTCAAAAATACTCTTTTTAAAAAGTTTTATGTATCCAAAAATTTAATGATTGTGTTTGAGAAGAATTAATGAAAAGTCGTGAAGATGTTGAGGTGAATATGTGAATTTTGTATATATAAAGATATGGATTCATGCAATTCTTCTTATAATGACATAAATGTTTCGAGTAACCTGTGTATTAATATCAAATTTGTAAGATTATATACTAACAATATCAATTATATTTTCTAATTGAATAGAGATTTAAGTATTTCCAAAAAATATTATTAATGATATATTATATTTAATACTGATTACTAAACTCTGTATTTGATTTGAAACAAAATGATATAATATAAGTTTTAGAAATATAGTTTTAGAACTTTATCAAGGTTAAAATTCTATTTTAATTTTAAGATAATGAAAAATTTAATTATTATTATTTTTGTTTTTCTCTTCTCATTCCATCTCAAAGCACAAGATATAGACAAGTATATATCCAGTGATCATTGGAAATATCAGATAACCGAAAAGATATACAATATTCTTTGTCTGAGGACTTCTACAACGAATCCACCGGAACTCTTTATTGTAAACAAAAGTTACTTTAGCGGTTACACTTTTGTTGCAGGATACGATAGGGATAACAATTCAATTATTTTAAATGAATTAGTTTTTGATATTTGCTACGTCATCGATTCGATAAATAATAATGCACTTGCTTATGTTTTAGCACATGAACTGGCACATTATAAGAACAACCATGGGTGGAGTGGCGATTTCATAAAATCATTTAATGACACAACTAGCGTTCGTCAAGAATTCAAATCCATACCTGATTTAGCTCAAAGAGTTAAAGATGAATCAGAAGCAGATTATTATGGTGCATGGTATTGTTATATGTCAGGTTTTGATATTAGTAAAATTGCAGTGGCAACGATAGAGAAAATATACAGTGTATTTAATGAAAATAATGTTGACATGAAAGGTTACCCTTCAAAGGATGAAAGAATAAATATAATTGTCCAGAAAACCGTTGATGATTTACAAGAATATATTCCTGTTTTTGAAGTTGGTAATAGATTAATGGTAACCGGTAATTATTCTACAGCGTATGAATGTTTTAATTATATAATCTCAAAAGGAAGATTTGAGAGTTCTGAAATATATAATAACCTCGGGGTTGCAAAATTACTGCAATCATTAGAAATAGACACAACTGAAAAATTTATCTTTCCGGTTGAATTTGATATACATACGAAACTGCATATAAGGAGAGGTGGAAATGTAAATGATATAAAAAGATTTTTAGATAATGCTGAGAAGAATTTCAGCAATGCATTAGAAAGAGATCCTGAATACCTATCAGCAAAGATTAATCTGATATGTGTCAATTTAATACGAGACAGAAGCATTGACTATGAAAAAGCAAATAATATTTTGGATGAAATAGAGTATGAATATAATAACTTTGAAAACGTATCAAATTTCCCGGAAGTTGATTTATACAGTAAATGGCTTATACTGAAAGGTATTCTATTTTATAAAGTTGATAACATTGAAGAAGCCAGAAAGCATTTTGAATATGCAAAGGAATTACAGCCCGACAACATTGCTATCATAAAAAATCTAAAAATACTAAACAATGAAAATTTAGAGACATCGAATACTGAAGAAAACTTATCTAAAGAAGAAGATATTGCAGGATTGAAACCAATAGAATTTAAATTAAATCATTACAAAAACTCAGAAATAAAAGAGAAAAAGTTTGGAAGAGAAGGAAGCAAAATTAAAATCTATAGTATAAACAATTCAGATAATCTTATCCTTTATATCGAGACACAGAACAAGGATGTAAAAAAAGGTTATTTTATTATTACAAGGAAGAATTACCTTGGTAGTACCTCAAAAGGTATAGAATTAAATGACAGTGAAGAACAACTCAAAACAAGTTACTATTTACCCGGTAAGATATATAATACAATGCTTGGGGAATATTGGGTGTACGAAAGGTCTAAAATTGCTTTTTACATCGATAAAAACACTAGTAAAATTAATGAATGGATGATTTATTACATCTTAAACCGTGAAGAAAAATTATAAAAGCATATAAAAATTTTTAATAATCATTTTCTAACATAAACACAAGGAGAAACAATTCATGAAGAAGCTATTTATTCTATTTTTATTTTCATTTTCCTCTTTACTAATTGGTTGTGGTTCGTCCAGTATATATGATGATTATACAGATGAATTACAAAATTCTACGATTATTGTTGTATCATTTTTTTATGATAGTGACAGTGATGAATGGGAATATGGTCTTGGTACAGGATTCTTCGTAGGAGATCCAGCAGAGGGAATATTCGTTACTGCTTTGCATGTCGTAGCTGGAGCGGATGAAGTATTTATTTCTTATGGATATAAAAAAGGTGAAACAATTAATCCAAATTTTCCTAAAAATTATACTCAAGTGTTTCCGCAAACAACTTCTAAAAAATTCTATTGGTGGGATGAAAGTAGGGATTTAGTAATTTTTAAAGTGAAAGATGTATTAAAAATGAAACCCAAAGGTGCTTTATCATTCTGTACTAACATTCCTAAAATTGGTTCAAATATTTATACATGTGGACACACACTAGGAGAATATTATTATAATCATTCTTCTTCTACGGTTAGCGGCTATAAAGAATATAACGGTATAAAATATATTTTAACAGGATTCCCAAATGCTGGACCTGGTAATAGTGGTGGTGCTGTGGTCAATGAAAGTTCGTGTGTAATTGGTATGATTCAGATTGGGGATACAAGAATAAGTCAGCAGTATGCGATACCCTCAAAGTATATAAGTTTTCTTTACGATGAAGTGAACAGCAGCTATGGATTTACAGAATTTGACAAAAAACTTAAAGAAATAAATACTCCAGAAGGTTATAAGATAAATCGAACACCTTATGATGAAAATATGTTCAAGAAATAGAGTACAACAAATTATCTTATAAAACGATTTAACGTTTAAATGTAGTTTTTAAAAATAAATAAAAGTAACATGATAAAAATCAGTAGGTGGGTTTTACTTTACTCATTCTTAATCTTGAACACATGTTTTTCACAGGAACTTCAATTTTATGATAATTTAATTGAATCTAGCTTAAATATATACGGTATGTATACAGTAGAAAAAAATGGAAGTAAGGATACATTAATTAGTATTGGAAAGGGATTTTTTATTGAAGATAAAGAAGACGCTATGTTCATTACAAATCTTAGTACAATTGCAGGAGCTGAAAAGATTTTTATTGAATATGGTTTTGAACGTAATGTAAAAAATAAAGAAAAATTAAAAATTTTTCAGGTGTATCCGTTAATAACAACAAAAAAATATTACTGGTATGATGAACCAAGAAATCTTATAATTTTTAAGATCCCTGATTTAAAACCTGAACACACTTTAAGTCTTTTTGATGGTAATATATATCAATATGAAGAAGAACTCTTTTTACTTACTTGTGATAGTATTAGTGAAATTTCCGAATATGAAATAGAGTCATTTATAAGGGATACTTTCATTAACTGGATTACAATTAAACCACAAGAATCTGAGTGTTTGTATAGCGGTGATCCTGTTTTTGATAAAGAAGGTTTGGTTCTTGGGATTATGGAAGTTCATATTGTTAATAATCAAGCACAGATATTTGTAATTCCTTCAAAGTTCATCAATTTTATAATTGATGATATTAAATTAAGCCATGGATTTGCAATTGTAGAAAAAAAAGTAGACGATTTTTTAATGACACCTGAGATTTATTTAAAATTAATTCCATATGATAATGATAAGTTTGGAAAATTGTTTAAAGAATGAATATTTTGAAAGTAAATAAATAAATCGAGTTACGCACAGTTAATACTAATTTGATTGCAAGATCCAAGAAAGCTGTTGTAAATCTATGGTTAGTAGCTGATAAATCGACTAGTGAGTTTATGGTGGACTTTTACAGGCATATTAAATAAGGTAAGACAATAACCCAATCATTGAGAGAAGCAAAGCTTAATATGATAAACTCAAAAGCATATACACATCCCTACTATTGGGCTCCGTTTGTGTTGTTTGGGATGGAGTAGTAAGTCGATGATAAAAATAGCAATACACTAAAAAATTCAAAAATCATTTTACAATCTTTTAAAAACACAAAAATGAAAATAATATACATACATGTTATAATTTTAATGAGCATTGTTAATCTAACTTACTTAGAATCAACAAGAGCTCAAGATCATATTAAAGAATTTAACGAATATTATGAAAAGGGAGAAACTGCATCAAATTCCCAAAAATATCAAACAGCTATCGATTGTTATACAAAATGTATAGAAATATCTTCCGAACACATAGACGAATATATGACAAAATACTTAGAAATATACATAGATGTATACTACAAACGAGGACTTTTTTATTTACATATTGAAAAATATGGCGATTCTAATAGGGATTTAACAAAAATAATCGAAGATATTGATTCTTCTTTTGCTTTGGCTTATGCAACACGGGGGATAGTATTTCTTATGTATGCTATTAAATTGAAAATAAATATAAACGAGAATTTTAAAAAAGCCTTGACAGATTTTGAATTTGCAGTTAAATTAGATCCTGAATTAGAAGAATCATTAAAAAATTATATTATTGGATGCAAAAAAGAACTGGTAAGTCCACAGGGTCACATTAAGGAATTTAACGAATATTTTGAGAATGGACAAACTGCATTAAATTCCCAAAAATATCAAACAGCTATCGATTGTTATACAAAATGTATAGAAATATCTTCCGAACACATAGACGAATATTTGAAAGAATACTTAGAAATATACATAAGTGTATACTACGAACGAGGACTTGCTTTTTTATATATTGAAAAATTTGGTGATTCTAATAGGGATTTAACAAAAATAATCGAAGATATTGATCCTTCTTTTGCTTTGGCTTATGCAACACGAGGATCAGTATTTCTTGGCTATGCTGTCAAATTGAAAATAAATATAAACGAGAATTATAAAAAAGCCTTGACAGATTTTGAATTTGCAGTTAAATTAGATCCTGAATTAGAAGAATTATTAAAAGAATTAATTACTATATGTAAAAAAGAATTGGTAAGTCCACAAGACCACATTAAGGAATTTAACGAATATCTCAAAAAAGGAGAAACTGCATTTGATTCCAAAAAATATCAAATAGCTATTAATCACTTTACAAAATGTATAGAAATATCTTCTGAACACATAGACGAATATATGAAAGAATATTTAGAAATATACGTAAGTGTATACTTCCAACGAGGAGTTGCTTTTTCATATATTGAAAAAATTGGCGATTCTATTAGGGACTTAACAAAAATAATCGAAGATATCGATCCTTCTTATGCTTCAGCTTATGCAACACGAGGAATAATTTATTATCATTATGCTAATAAATTCAAAATAGATATAAACGAGAATTATAAAAAAGCTTTGACAGATTTTGAATTTGCAGTTAAATTAGATCCTGAATTAGAAGAATCATTATCATTAAAAGAATTAATTACTATATGCAAAAAAGAAATGGATAATAATTAATATATTTAAAAGATTGATGTTCTAAAATAAATAATTTCAAATATTTATAAAGTAACTAAAAATATTTATTTTATATAATTACAAATAAATATTATATAAGTTTTTTTCAAAAATATCTTTTACTTAAAAATTTTGAAGTTGTATATTAGAACCAGTAGCTGATAAATCAGTTGGTAAGTATATTATTGATTATTAAAAATATCGTATCAGGTAGAACAAAATTTGAATCATTACTCTTGGTAAAGTTAAAGATGATAAAATCTGATAAATACTCTCAATCTTACTATAGGACGACATTATTGTTGTTTGGGATGAAGTAATATCTGAAAATTTAGACTTTGTTGCGAATGAAAAAAAGAATCTTATTATTTTCGATAATCCTTTTGTTACCTTGTTTCTTAAATTCCCAGGATATGGATGATATCAAAAATGCTTATGAGTTATACGAAAAAGGAACAGAACACATGAATAAAGGGAATTTAGATTCTGCTCTTGTATGTTTCAAGATTTCACTTGAGTTGTATATGAAAGCTGGCAATCCTTCTTATATTGCTTGGAGTTTGAATAACATGGGATATATATACGTGGAACACGGCAAGCTTGATGAGGCGTTGAAATGTTTCACAGAGTCACTTGAGTTATATAGGAAAGTTGGCAACCCGTCTGATATTGCTATGAGTTTGAATAACATCGGATTTATGTATTCTAACCAGGGCAAGCTTGAGGAAGCGTTAAAATATTATACAAAGGCTCTTAAGTTGTATAAGAAAACTGGCGATTCTTCTGATATTGCTACGGGTTTGCATAACATCGGATTAATTTATTCTAGGCAGGGCAAGCTTGATGAGGCGTTGAAATATTACACAGAGTCACTTGAGTTAAGAAGAAAAGTTGGTAATCCGTCTGATATTGCTGAGAGTTTTAATAGCATCGGGACTATTTATGATTTTCAGGGCAAGCTTTATAAAGCGTTGAAATATTACACAGTGTCACTTGAGTTATTTAAAAAAGCATATGATCCCTTAGGAGTTTCTGAATGTTTAAGCAATATAGGATCTATTTGTTCGGAACAGGGTAAGCTTGATGAAGCGTTGAAATATTACACAAAGGCTCTTGAATTAAGAAGAAAAGTTGGCAATCCTTATAATATTGCGACGGGTTTAAGTAATATAGGATCTATTTATTCTAAACAAGGTAAGCTTGATGAAGCGTTGAAATATTACACAGAGTCGCTTGAGTTGGTTAAGAAAGTTGGTAATACTCTTAGTATTGCAACGGGTTTGAATAACATTGGAGTTATTTATTCTAAACAAGGTAAGCTTGATGAAGCACTGAAATATTACACAGAGTCGCTTGAGTTGTATAAGAAATATGGTAATCCATCTGGTATTGCAAGGAGTTTTAGTAATATTGGATATTGTTATTATAAACTTAAATCTTTTAGAAAAGCTGAACAATATATAAATGAGTGTATTATATATCTTGATAGTGTAAGGGTGGGTGTTGGCGATGTTGAAGCAAGGCAGAATTTAACAGAAAGCCAAAGTAATGAATATAGCTTGTATTATGAGGTGTTAAATGAATTAAATGAAAAGGATAAGGCTTTTGTAATTTCAGAGAAAAATCGTTCAAGAACTTTGAATGAACTCATATCAGAATCAAGAACAAATCTCAGACAGGATGCTGATCCGGAGCTATTAAACAAAGAGAGAGAGTTGAATTTCTCATTTAAACAAATATTCAAACAAATATCAGAAACAAAGGATGATAAAGAACTTGATATCTTGAAGAGAAAACAAGATTCATTGTATAATGTAAGTAAGATATTAGAAGACCAGCTAAAACGTTCTTCTCCACGTTATGCATCAGTTATTTATCCAGACCCGGTAACAGCAGATAAGGTTAAAGAAGAATTAGGTGTAAATACTGCATTGATCTCGTTCAAAGAAGGCATAGATAACTTTTATGCTATGGTGATAACTAAAGATGATTATAAAGTGTTTACACTTCGCAACATAAAAACAATAGAATCAAAAGTTGAAGTATTGATTAACGAACTTCGGAGCGGTGAGTTCAGTTCACATTTTTATTCTTTCTCAGGAGAACTCTACAAAATCCTCCTTGGACCTATAGAAGATATAATTAAAACTAAGAAAGAACTTATAATTATACCCGACGGTATTCTTCATTACATTCCATTTGAAGTATTGTTTACGAGAGACCTTACGGATCAGGATTTAGTATCAGGTAATGAATCATCGTTACCATACCTGATAAAGGATTTTGATATCAGATACCTTCCTTCAGCCACTATGTTGAAGACGTTTGAACTTTACACTGACCCTGAAGCTCCAAAGGATTTTATTTGTTTTGCAGACCCGGTTTTCGAGTCAGAGTCTGAATTGCAGCTAAGCCCTGAGGAACATAAAAAAGAGGAGGATGCAAAAAAGGAACTTTCTGAAGAAATGAAAGAAATGGACATTGAACGAGAAGGTAGCTCATTAGTAAGGCTTGTAAACACCGGCACTGAAGCTAACGGTATCGCAGAATTATTTAGCCCAGACAATGTAAGCTTATATACAAGAGAGACAGCAAACAAGAATAATTTGATGAAGGAAGACTTATCACAGTATAAATATATTCACTTTGCAACTCACGGTCTTGTAAATAACGATAAACCTCAATTCTCAAGCTTAGCATTGAGCTATGATATAACAGGCAATAATGAACTTCAGGTGAGGGAGATATTTGAATTAAAGCTTAATGCCGATATGGTAGTATTGAGTGCGTGCAACACAGCATTGGGAAAAGAGATGAAGGGGGAAGGTATAATCGGACTCACAAGAGCATTTCTTGTAGCAGGCTCAAAGAGAGCAGTTGTAAGTTTATGGTCAGTGGCTGATAAATCTACGAGTGAGTTTATGATAGATTTTTACAGACACATCAAAGAAGGTAAGACAATAACCCAATCATTGAGAGAAGCAAAGCTGAATATGATAAACTCAAAAGAGTATAAACATCCTTACTACTGGGCTCCGTTTGTGTTATTTGGAATGGAGTAAAATCTATAAACTCTATAACGAATGAAAAAAACAATCTTATTTTTTGCGATAATCCTTTTGATACCTTGTTTCTTAAAATCCCAGGATAAGGATGATAAACAAAATGCTAATGATATAAATGAAAAAGGAATAGAACACATAAATAAAGGGAATTTAGATTCTGCGCTTGTATATTTTAAAATTTCACTTGAGTTGAACAAGAAAGTTGGCGATACTTTAAATATTGCTACGAGTTTGAATAACATTGGATATATTTTTAAAAGTCAAGACAAGCTTGATGAAGCTTTGAAATATTACACAGAGTCGCTTGAGTTATATAAGAAATTTGGCAATCCTCCGGATATTGCTTTGAGTTTGAATAACATCGGAAGTATATATTATAATCAGGGCAAGCTTGAGGAAGCATTGAAATATCTCGAAGAGGCTCTTGAGTTGTTTGGGAAATTTAGCAATCCTGCTAAGATTGCTTCGTGTTTGAATAACATTGGATTTATTTATGATAGTCAGGGCAAACTTGAGAAAGCATTGAAATATTACACAGAGGCGCTTGAGTTAAGTAAGAAAGTTGGCAATCCTTCTGATATTGCCGGGAGTTTAAATAACATTGGAACTATTTATGATAGTCAGGGCAAGCTCGATGAGGCGTTGAAATATTACACAGAGGCGTTTGAGTTGGATAAGAAAGTTGGCAATCCTTTTAATGTTGCAAGGAGTTTGAATAACATTGGATTTATTTATTCCAGTAAGGGCAAGCTTGATGAAGCGTTGAAATATTATACAGAGGCGCTTGAGTTATATAAGAAAGTTGGTAATCCATCCAGTATTGCTGGGAGTTTAAATAACATTGGATATTTCTATTATGAACTTAAATCTTTTAAAAAAGCTGAACAATATTTAAATGAGTGTATTATATATCTTGATAGTGTAAGGGTGGGTGTTGGCGATTTTGAAGCAAGGCAGAATTTAACAGAAAGCCAAAGTAATGAATATTCATTATACTTTGAGGTGTTAAACGAATTAAATGAAAAGGATAAAGCTTTTGTGATTTCAGAGAAAAATCGTTCGAGAACTTTAAATGAACTCATATCAGAATCAAAAGTAGATCTCAAACAGGATGCTGACCCGGAGTTATTAGATAAAGAGAACGAATTGAATTTCTCATTTAAACAAATACTCAAACAAATATCAGAAGCAAAGAATGATAAAGAACTTGATATCTTGAAGAGAAAGCGAGATTCATTGTATAATGTAAGTAAGATATTAGAAGACCAGCTCAAACATTCCTCCCCACGTTATGCATCAATTATTTATCCAGACCCGATAACAGCAGATAAGGTTAAAGAAGAATTGGGTGTAAATACTGCATTGATCTCTTTCAAAGAAGGTGTAGATAACTTTTATGCTATGGTGATAACAAAGGATGATTATAAAGTGTTTACACTTCGCAACATAAAAATAATAGAATCAAAAATAGAGATATTGATTAACGAACTTCGGAGCGGTAAGTTCAGCTCACATTTTTATTCTTCCTCGGGAGAGCTATATAAAATCCTCCTTGAACCTTTAGAAGACATCATCAAAGACAAAAAAGAACTTATTATTATCCCCGATGGTATACTTCATTACCTTCCTTTTGAAGTATTGTTCACGAGAGACCTTACAGATCAAGATATGGTATCTAGTAGTGAATCATCATTACCATACCTGATAATGGATTATGAAATAAGATACCTTCCATCAGCTACTATGATGAAGACGTTTAAGCTTTATACTGACTCCGAAGCTCCAAAGGATTTTATTTGTTTTGCAGACCCGGTTTTTGAATCAGAGTCTGAATCGCAGCTAAGTCCTGAGGAGCAGAAAAAAGAAGAGGAGGAAAAAAAGGAACTTTCTGAAAAAATGAAAGAACTGATACGTGAAGGTAGCACATTAGTAAGGCTTATAAACACCGGCACTGAAGCAAACGGTATCGCAGAATTATTTAACACTGATAATGTGAGCTTATATACAAGAGAGACAGCAAACAAGAATAATCTAATGAAGGAAGACTTATCACAGTATAAATACATTCATTTCGCAACTCACGGTCTTGTAAATAACGACAAACCTCAATTCTCAAGCTTAGCATTGTGTTATGATACAACAGGAAGTGATGAACTTCAGGTGAGAGAGATATTTGAATTAAAGCTTAATGCCGATATGGTAGTATTGAGTGCGTGCAACACAGCACTCGGAAAGGAAATGAAAGGAGAAGGAATAATAGGACTAACAAGAGCATTTCTTGTAGCAGGATCAAAGAGAGCAGTTG
>JADHVP010000057.1 GCA_016783945.1 Ignavibacteria bacterium | reverse complement strand
AAAATCTTCCGTCTTCTTCAAAAACATATAGGTCGTATAAACTTGAGACTAAAAGAATATTGGTTATTCTTTTTCTCATCAAGTTTTGGAATTTTTGAAAACGTGTTCCGTATCCAGATGTAAACAATGTCGGTTCCATAAATTTAAAATTGATTATTGAAGATATTTTGTAGGAATTTGTTAATCGTTTAAATATTCATAAAATGAAACATTAAAATTAACGTGATGAAAATTATGTAAATTTAATATAATGTAATTCGGAGACACACTTTTGCATGTCTCCGAATGATTGTGTCTATAATCTAAATTAATTCTTTTAAAGAATAGAATAATTAAACAACACCCTGGTCGAGCATAGAGTCGGCAACTTTCAAGAAGCCACCGATATTGGAACCATTAACATAGTTTCCTGGAGTTCCAAACTTTTCCGCAGTCTCAACACAAGTTGTGTGAATCGATTTCATAATCAGTTGTAGTCGATTATCCACTTCTTCTCTTGTCCACGGTAAACGCTCACTATTCTGAGACATTTCTAAACCTGATACGGCAACTCCGCCAGCATTGGCAGCTTTACCTGGGCCATATAAAATACCTTTGTCTAAGAAGATTTTTACACCATCCTGAGTTGTTGGCATATTTGCACCCTCACTGACAACATATACATTGTTGTCAATAAGATTTTGTGCATCCTTAGCATTGATTTCATTTTGTGTAGCACTTGGGAAAGCACAATCAGCTTTATGACTCCAGAGAGGATTATAATCCAAGCTTGGATCGATCTGAGTATAAACAGCATTCGGATATTTTTCAGTATATTCTTTGATTCTTCCTCTTCTCACATTTTTTAAGTCCATTATGTAAGCTAATTTTTCTTCGTTGACACCCTCTTCATCGTAAATATATCCGCTTGAATCTGAAAGTGTAACAACCTTACCTCCAAAATGGAGAACCTTTTCAGTTGTAAATTGTGAAACATTACCACTACCTGAAACGAGACAGGTTTTTCCTTCCAGAGTTTCGTTTCTTGTGTTCAACATTTCAGCAGCAAAATAGACAGCACCGTAACCGGTAGCTTCGGGTCTGATAAGAGAACCACCCCAATTCAAAGACTTACCTGTTAAAATGCCGGTAAATTCATTTCGGATTCTTTTATATTGCCCAAAGAGATATCCAATTTCTCTCGCACCTACACCAATATCCCCAGCGGGTACATCAGTGTTAGGTCCAATGTGTCTATAAAGTTCTGACATAAAGCTCTGGCAGAATCTCATAACTTCATTATCACTTTTTCCTTTAGGATCAAAGTCGGAACCACCCTTACCACCGCCCATAGGCAGTGTTGTTAAACTGTTTTTGAATACTTGTTCGAATGCTAAAAATTTTAAAATACCAAGATTAACCGATGGGTGAAACCTTAGACCTCCTTTGTAGGGTCCGATAGCACTATTCATTTCGATTCTGAATCCTCTGTTAACCTGAACAATACCCTGATCGTCTGTCCATGGAATACGAAACATTATTACTCTTTCAGGTTCGACTATTCTTTCTAATATCTTTGAGTGTTGATATTCCGGATATTGTTCTAAAACTAAATCCAGAGATTCCACAACTTCGCTGACTGCTTGATGGAATTCCGGTTCAGCCGGGTTTTTAGCTTTTACTTCATCGATTAGATTTTTCGCATATTCTGTCATGTTTTTTTGCCCCTTTATAAATTATTTTTTTATAATAAAGTTTGAAGTTTATAAGGATGTGATAATTTATTGCTATTTGGATAGGTTGATAAGATTTGAACTAATGATAATAGTATATCGAAGTGTTTTATTATAACCATCCTTACATAAAAAATCTTTTAAGTATGCAAACTAAAATAGTTAAACTTAAATTTCAAGTATTTAATTAATTCTTTAACTTGAATTCTTATATTTTTTCTTCTAAACTAAATCAAGGATAATATTCTTCGAATTAGAATATAAGAATTTTCAATTGAATAAGAATCTTTATTTCATTAAATTTAACATTTCATAAATTAAAGTATTGTTATGGAAATTCCTGAAGGATTAAAATATACTAAAGATCATGAGTGGGTAAAAGTGGAAGGTGATGAAGGAATTATTGGCATAACAGATTATGCTCAAAATGAACTCGGAGATATAATTTATCTTGATATTACTGTATCAATTGGCATTGATGTTAAAAAGGGCGATACACTTGGTTCTATTGAAGCTGTAAAAACGGTCTCAGATGTTTATTGTCCGATATCAGGACGTTTACTTGATATTAATCTGAGCATTAATGATAATCCATCGATAGTAAACGGGGATCCTTACAGTGATGGCTGGATAATTAAAATCGAACCATCTGACAAAAGTGAATTGGAAGACTTACTTAACGCGAGTGCGTACAAAGAATTGATAGGTGAATAAGTTTTGATTGAAAGTTATTAAACGCTTAATTTTTTCAGTTCTTTTATAATACAAAAATGAAAATCAATATTTCAAATCTATCTGAAGGTGAACACCATTTTAATTTCACCGAAGAACCTTCAGCTTTTGAGATTGACACATTGGATTTCGCATCAGATGTTAATGTTAACATAGATCTTTTTAAGACTGTTTATCAAATTGAACTGAAAGTAAATATCAAGGTAACTTTAGTTTTAGTCTGCGACAGGTGTCTGGATGAATATCGATACAAAGTTGATAATGATTTTATTGTGATTTTCAAATGCAGGTATCGGGAAACTCATCCTGATGGTTGTATCAGGAAGGCAGGTAATGTGATGGAAGAAGATAGATCAGTTATTGACAATAAATCTTCAGATGATAATTTGGTTTTTATTTCACCTGATACAAAACACATTGATATAACAAATGACGTCAGAGATTATATTTTATTATCAGTTCAGATGAGAAAGGTTCCTGAAGAAAAAGACGGTGTTTGTCTCTACTGTAACAGGAGGATTGAGGATCTATTGAAAGTTTACGAGCAGGACTCTGAAAATCCTGTTTGGGTAAAGCTTAACAAATTAAAAAAGAATAAATAATATAATTAAATAAATAAATGGCACATCCGAAAAGAAGACATTCTAAATCGCGAAAGAGAAAAAGGAGAACTCATTATAAGGCAATAGGACCTTCTTTAGTGGCATGCCCGAATTGCGGCGAGATGAAATTGGGTCACAAAGTATGTTCTTCGTGTGGTTTTTATGATGGTAGAAGTGTTATAATTCCTAAGAAATCATAACAAATTCTATAGAATTAATTTGTTTTTACTCTCAGGAAAGATAATCTAATATTATGGATACTTCCAATGGTACTAATGACAAAATAAGAATTGCCGTAGATGCTATGGGAGGGGATTTCTTTCCCAAGAATGAGATTTTAGGGGCGATACTTGCTTTAAAGGAAAAGGGAGACAAGTTAGAGATCACACTCGTAGGTAATGAGAATTTAATAAGAGATTTTCTTCAGAAACAAAGTTACGTGAATAAAGAATTAAAGGTTGTTCATGCAGAAGAAGTAATTAACATGCATGACGTTCCTTCAGAAACATACAAAACCAAGCCAAAATCTTCTTTGAGTGTTGCTTTGGATCTTCAGAAGGATAAAAAGTTGGATGCGCTTATTAGTACCGGTAATACCGGAGCTGTTCTTGCAAATTCAATATTAAAACTTGGTCGCATCAAAGGTGTCGGAAGACCAACTATAGGTTCCTTGTTCCCGACTGATTCCGGAGAGACGATGGTCTTTGATGTTGGAGCTTCAGTAGACTGCAAACCAACTCATTTGCTGGAGTTTGCTGTAATGGGGAGTGTTTATATGAACCATGTTTTTAATATTGAAAAACCGAAAGTTGGATTGTTGAGTGTGGGTGAAGAAAAATCAAAGGGAAGTGAGCTTTCTATCGAGACTTTTCGCTTGCTGGAGAAGTCGAATTTAAATTTTATTGGCAACGTTGAAGGTGGGGATATATTGAGAGGAAAAACTGATGTTATTGTATGTGATGGATTTGTTGGGAATATCATACTTAAGTTTACAGAAAGCGTCCTCGATTTATTAAAGAGTAAGTTTAAACAATATGCTGATAAAGGATTTTTTAAAAAGATATGGATTGGAATGATGAATAAAACCCTGAGAGTAGTGATAAAGGATTTTGATTATCAAGGTTACGGAGGTGTACATCTTTTAGGGATAAACGGTGTTACTATAATCGGTCATGGCAAATCAACTCCACTGGCAATAAAAAATATGATTTTCAGAGGAGAAGAGGTTGTCAGGAAAAAAGTGAATGAACAGATTAAGAGAGTCTTGAGTGAGAACAATTAATAGCAAATTATAAAGATAATTCTGACTTTAATTTTTTTTAACATTAAGGTACATTATAAAATAATTAATAAACTATGACTAAGTCACTAACATTTGCAGAAAAAGCGGCTAAGCTTGCAAAAAAAGAAAGAATGACAGTGATATGTCCTGATACAAACAAGGAAACCAAAGTTTTGAACGTTCGTATGGTGGAAGCAGTAAAAACAGATAAAGGGACATATAAATTTTTAGATCGTAATATGAAGGTTTACGAATCTACTTTAAAACCTTATAATCCATAAAAAAATACAGGAGAATTTTATGTCGAAAGTATGTCAAATGACAGGAAAAAGACCTATGGCAGGGAATAATGTTTCACATGCAAAGAATAAAACAAGAAGGCGTCAGATACCTAATCTTCAGAAAAAAAGAATATGGCTTGAAGATGAGAAAAGATGGATAACATTAAAGCTTTCAACAAGAGCAATCAGGACTATTGAAAAAAATGGTATAAGGTCTTTGCTTAAGAAATAATTTCAAAGATATGAACCTCAAGAAAGTTAGTATAATAATACCAACTTTAAATGAAGAAAAATTGATAAGTAATATTTTGAATCAGTTTGATGAGGGTGTAAAAAAAAAAATGATTTGGAAATTATTTTAAGTGATGGGGGGAGTCAAGATTCCACTTTAGATTTAGTAAGTAATTCGGTTGATAAAGTAATAGAGCATAAGGGAAATTGTAAGCAGAACATCTCGCGGGGAAGAAATCAAGGTGCATTGAATTCACTCGGTGATGTTCTTATTTTTTTTAATGCTGATACATTAATTTCTGATATTAACAATTTTTTCAAAGAAGTTTTAAAAACTTTTAGCGAAAATAATACTGTAGCAGCAACCGTTCCTATAAAAGTTTTTCCTGAGCAGGAAATTTTGCAGGACAGGTTGTTCCATTTTTTTTATAACAATTATGTTAGATTGCTGAATAAGTTCTTTATAGGTATGGGACGGGGTGAGTGCCACATTATTAAACGGGAATATTTCTTTAAGGCAGGTGGATATAATGAGGACTTCTATGCCGGTGAAGATTATGACTTGTTCAAAAAATTAAGAAGATTTGGTAAGATACGGTTTCTGAAAAAAAGTGTAGTATATGAGTCGCCCAGAAGGTACAGAAAGTTAGGTTATTTAAAAGTCTTTTGGGCTTGGGCAAAAAATTCAATCTGGATTACGATATTTAATAAATCCCTTTCAAATGAATGGGAAGAGATTCGATAGTGATTGTATCATTGATATTTTTTTTAACAATATTTTCAATTCAGAAGATAAATTGTTAAATGTCTGAAACAAACTGGTTCAATGTTCTTTGTCATAATAAGGAAGAAAACTCCAAAGCTAGAGTGTGTGTGATAACGACTGCGTATTCTGAAATCGAAACTCCAGTATTTATGCCGATTGCAACTCTTGGTTCTGTAAAAGCTATAGAGCATAGAGAACTTAAAGACTTTGATGTACAGGTTATATTAGGTAATTCCTATCATTTGTATCTCAGACCTGGGATTGAAGTACTTAAGCAAGCAAAGGGTTTGCATAATTTTATGAATTGGGATAGAGCAATATTAACTGACAGTGGAGGATTTCAGATTTTTAGTCTTTCTTCATTAAAAAAGATCAAAGAAGAAGGTGTTGAGTTTGCATCACATTTAGATGGTTCGAGACATTTTTTCACTCCCGAAAAAATCATAGAGATTCAACGGGTAATAGGTTCTGATATTATGATGCCGCTTGATGAATGTCTGCCAATCCCTTCGGAAAAAGCAGTTGTTGAAAGATCGATCAAGTTAACCAGCAGGTGGGAGAAAAGATGTTTTGAGTATTATAAGAAAACATCTCCCATTTATGGAAATGCTCAGAAGTTGTTTTCAATATGCCAGGGAGGTATTTATAAAGACTTAAGGAAAAGAAGTATCGAAGAAATTATGGAAGATGATTTTAACGGAGTCGCAATCGGGGGGCTTGCTGTAGGTGAGGAGGTAAAGGAGATGTATGATGTTGTAGATTTTTGTACTGATATAATACCCCATGATAAGCCGAGGTATTTAATGGGTGTAGGTACGCCAGTTGATTTACTTGAATGTGTTGAAAGGGGAGTTGATATGTTTGATTGTGTATTACCTACAAGGAATGCAAGACACGGAAGGCTTTTCACTACTTACGGTGAAATTAATCTTAGGAATTCAGCTTTTAAAAATAATTTTAACACTCCGGATGAAGAGTGCTCAACTTATACATCGGATAATTTTTCGTTAGCATATCTAAGGCATTTATTTATATCAAAGGAATTATTAGGAGCACAGCTTGCATCCATACATAATCTTGGTTTTTATATGAATCTAATGAAAAATATTCGAAAAGCAATAAAGGAAAATAATTTAAAAGAATTTAAAAATGAGTTTATTGAGAAATATTCTTTATATAAATTCACATAATTTATAAATTAAAAAATTAATTTTGTATTTTCATAAGAAAGGAAGGTGAAAATTTTTTGTTTACAAATAATATTATAGGTATCATATTGCAATGTGCCGGTCAGCAAGGACAAGAAGGCGGGGGTATGGATATATTTGGTTCGATGCTTCCATTTATACTAATTATTTTAGTGTTTTATTTTCTTATCTTAAGACCACAGCAAAAGAGACAAAAGGATAAGCAAAAAATGCTGCAGTCTGTTAAAAAAGGTGACAAAGTAATTACTGCAGGTGGAATGCACGGACAGGTTGAAGGTGTTGAAGATAAGATTGTATTGGTAAAAATTGCAGATGGTATAAAAGTCAAAGTAGAAAAAAGTTCTATAGGAAATATTGTTGGAGTAACTGATAATATTCCAAAAAGAAGGTAAAATTATTTTATTAAAATTTTGCAAGCGGTTCATCATTGGATTCTTGCAATTTTTTTGTATTTGAAAAAATGAAAAAAAATAAAGAAAACGATTTCAGCAGAATCGAATCAGCGATAAAAGATTTTAAGGAAGGGAAAATCGTTATTGTAGTCGATGATGAAGATAGAGAGAATGAAGGGGATATGATTTTTTCTGCTGAAAAGTCCACACCGGAGTTAGTAAATTTTCTGGTTAAGAATGCAGGAGGTTTAATCTGTGTTCCAATGGAGCAGAATCGACTGCATGAACTTAATCTGGATATGATGACACATAATAATACAGCTCTTCACGAGACAGCTTTTACAGTGAGTGTCGATCATTTGAAAGGAACGACGACTGGCATATCAGTTTTTGACAGGGACAAAACTATTCACTCATTGATTGACCCAAAGACGAAACCATCCGATTTAGGAAGACCCGGTCATATATTTCCTTTAATGGCGGCAAAAGGGGGAGTACTAAAAAGAGCAGGACATACAGAAGCTGTAGTAGACCTGGCTAAACTCGCAGGGAACTATCCTGCAGGAGTACTGTGCGAAACACTCAAAGAGAACGGTGAAATGGCTCGATTACCAGACCTTCTTAAAATTGCCAAGAAATTCAACCTAAAGATTATTACAATAAAAGATTTAATTCATTACAGGCTTGAAAGAGAGAAACTCGTTGAGAGGATGGTTGGAGCGGACCTTCCGAGTAAATTTGGTTCGTTTAAAATCTCTCTTTACAAAAGCATAGTAGACACTAAAGAACACATAGCCCTTGTCAAAGGTAAGGTAGATTCAAAAAAACCAACACTCGTTCGGGTTCATTCAGAGTGCTTGACTGGAGATATTTTTGGTTCTTTAAGATGTGATTGCAGAGACCAATTGATTGATTCTATGAAAATGATAGAAGAAAATGGCAATGGCGTTTTATTGTATATGAGACAGGAAGGTAGAGGAATTGGATTATTAAATAAGTTACGAGCATATGAACTTCAAGAAAAAGGAAAAGATACAGTCGAAGCAAATCTTGAGCTTGGTTTTCAACCAGACCTTCGGGATTATGGAATTGGAGCTCAGATTCTTAGTGATTTAGGGGTAAGAAAGATCAGATTACTTACAAACAATCCGAAGAAAATAGTCGGACTTCATGGTTACGGACTTGAAATAGTCGAAAGGATACCTATAGAAGTGCAATCAAATCCAACAAATGAAAATTATCTAAAAACTAAAAGAGATAAATTAGGACATTTAATATTGGTAAAAGATTCAAAAAATTTGTAAAAATTAAAATTATCATTTAGTTATGGAAAATACAGAAGCAGTATATTTAACAAAAGAGAGATTAATAGAGTTAGAAGAGGAACTAAAAAATCTAAAAACAAAGGAAAGGAAAAATATTGCTAATAAAATAGCTGAAGCCAGAGCTCATGGAGATCTTAGTGAGAATGCTGAGTATGATGCAGCAAAAGAAGCGCAATCTCATCTCGAAATGAAAATTATGAAGATTGAGAATATTCTTTCGAGGGTTAAGATTATAGCCCCTGAAGATATGCCTGATGGAGAGATTTATATATTATCGAATGTAAAAGTCAAAGACCTTAATGATAATGAGGAGATTGAGTATACTTTAGTATCACCCGAAGAAGCTGACTTCGAAGAGGATAAAATATCGGTCATATCCCCAATTGGAAAAGCAATGTTAGGAAAGAAAGTTGGTGAAACAATTGAGGTAAATGTTCCTGCTGGTTTAATAAAGTACAAGATATTAGAAATAAAAAAATAAGATAAAATTATATGTTCCGAAAGAAGTTTTCAGAATTGAAAGTAGGTTTATTTGTTTTAATTGCTGTTATAATTGTATTGGCAACAATATTTTGGGCAAGAGGATTTTTAATGACAAGGAGTCAAATGGATATGATCGCATATTTTCAGAAGACCAGTGGATTAAATGAGGGCGATCCTGTTTCTGTCAAAGGAGTTGAAATGGGAAGAGTATCTTCTATAGAGTTGGTTGGCGATTCTATACGGGTAGATTTTACTTTAGACGAAACGGTTAAGATTAAAGAAGATTATAAAATCGAGGTTGCTATGCTTGAGTTAATGGGTGGAAAAAAGTTATATATAACACCGGGAAAGAGCAGTGTTGAGATAGATTACTCAAAACCATTGTACGGTAGAAATTCTGTAGATTTTCTTTCACTTATGAATTCTGTTTCAGAACTTTCTGTTGAAGTTAAGACCCTCATACAGAATTTTTCTAAAACTAACGATAGATTAAACGAAGTACTTATAAATATAAATGATATTGTTGGAGACAGGCAAATGAAAATGGATTTAAAGAGCACTGCTGCAAATTTTGAAGTAACTTCAAGAAATCTAAATGCACTTGTTTCTGAAAACAGGGTGTCGCTTAGAAATTTAACAGGGAAAGTCGAGTATACTATTGACAACGTTAATGAGGTGATGGATGACAGCAGTCCAGAGTTCAAAGAGACAATAAAAGAAATGCACGTTTTAACAACTAAAGTTGATACGCTTGTGACTAACCTGAATGTTATAGTCTCAGATATACATAACCAGGAAAGCAGCGTAGGTAAATTTATGTATGACGAAGAATTCTATGAGAATATAAACAAGACTCTTAAAGAGATTGAAGAGTTAACTAAGAAAATTAGAAAAGAGGGGGTTAAAATAAATTTATTTTAAGTTGAATCCTACATTGATTCTATGTGTAGTTCCAATCTTTCCAAAGGAATTAAAAGAATAGTCGATTAAGTACATATTCTTTAATCTTACCCCAAAACCTGCAGAGAATCCACCAATCCCAATTGTACTACCGGTTTTTAAATCCTGTCTATGTTGATTGTTATATCCAATTCTTAAATTCACATATTCATTAAGTTCGAATTCTCCTCCAACTGTAACATTCTTAAACCTGTCAAAGAATTTATCTTCATCTGCTGCAAGATTATGCAATGCAGCACTGAAGGTTAGGGGGAGGTATTCGAGTTTTTTATTGAATCCGATTCTAAGATCTAAAGGTAACTCCTCTCTTGTATTAACGTATGGATCGAGTTGAGTTCCTATATTTAAAAGGCTGATACCAATATTAAGCATGTATTCAGGGATTTGGTACATTAAACCTAAGTCTGCTGCGATAGCAGTGGAACTGTATTCATCGTATGAAGAGTATATGAATTTCGCATTAACGCCGTAATGCAGTCTTTCGATGTATTTATTTGCATACCCAATAGAGATTGCAATATCGTTTGCATTAAAGGTTCCGGTGTTAGTATAAGTTTCATCATACTTTTCGAAGCTGCCGTAATTAATATACCGGATACCGATCCCGAAATATCCAATGTCTTTATATTTTTGAGAGTAAGCAGCGCTACCGGAATTAATATCAAGGAGGTATTTGAAGAAGCCAACCGAACCTTGAGGATTTTCTAAGGTTGATAATCCTGCGGGATTATAGTAAATAGAGTTAACATCATTTACAATTGCTTCGACACTTCCTGATAAAGCTGATGATCTTGCATCTACGTTAAGGGTTAGAAAATTGTAAGTCGATTTATTTTGTGAAGATAGGTTAGAGCTTAATAAAAAACTTACTATTAATAGAAATGTAACAAAAAATTTTCTTTGATGCATTATTTTTGCCTTAGTTTAATAAAAATTGTAAAGATATTCTCTAAGTTTTATTTGTTTATTTTTAAAACAATATCGCAATAATAAAAGTTAACAATGATATAAACAAGTAAGTAAAATTTTTAATAAACAGAAAAATCGCTGTACTCTTCACAAGGGTCTAACTCTTCTACGTGAACAGAACTAACTTTTGAAGCTCTGGGACCGACTTTTAACAATTTAATAAAATCATTAATTAGTCCATCTTCACCATTGGCGATTACTTCTACATTACCATTGTATAAATTCTTTGCATAGCCTTTGATATTCATTTCAGTTGCATTTTGATAACAGAAATATCGATAGTTGACACCCTGAACCACTCCGCTTACTATAGCTTTTATGCACTTCATTTCTTAAAGCAAGATTTGATTTCTTCAAAAAATTCAGAAATAATTAAACCGGAGAACATAATTGCAGCACCGATTAATTGATAAAAACTCATTAATTCATGTAAAATAAAATATGCAAAAATTACTGCAAATATAGGTTCCATATTGTATATCAAACCTGCTCTCACTGGAGTCGTGAACTTCTGGTACTTTGTCGAGAAATATAATCCAATGAGAGTTGCAAGTAACGCAGTTAGTATTAAGGACAAAGTTGATTCGAAATTTAATACCATGTGGTACTCATTGTAAATTAAGTGCTCAATAAAGAAAGTTCCAAGAAAACTTAATATCACCATTGTAATAAACTGTCCGATAATAAGTTCAAAGTATCCAGTCTTTTTGTAAAACTTGTCGAGCAGAACAATGTAAACAGCAACCGATATTGCACAGAATAGTGTAATGAAATCGCCGAGGTTGAGTTTTGCATTTTTAAGATCTGTTAGAAAATATAACCCGATTAGTACAAAGATAATTCCAATCACGTTTCCAATTTTCGGTTTGGTCTTAACGATTAATATTTGCACGAAAGGAATCAGTACAATGTTTGTTCCAGTAATAAATGCAGAGTTACCAGCACTAGTATATTTCAAACCGATTGTTTGTGTTAGATAAGCAATAAAGAGAAAGGCTCCTAAGATGAATCCATACTTAATATCATAGAATTTAATTTTAAGGATTCTCTTTCTGAAGAATATAAATAGGATTATTGTAGTGATGAGGAACCTGTAAAAGACAAAAGCAAATGGTGAGATATAAATTAAAGCAATTTTTATCAAAGAAAAACTCAAGCCCCAGCTGAGAGTAACAAGGAGCAGAATGATTTCAGCTTTGTAGCGTGTCTTATAGTATAATAAAATATCGAAGGGATGGTTTGCTTTTACCAATTAAGTAACGCTAAGAATTTTGATTTATATATTATGAGAACGGATACTACAAACCAGAATATCGTGTTAACTATTAGCGGAATGTCTTTTGTCATAACCTGTGTGGGACTTTCACCAAGGTTCTTTTTGTGTATTAGATAAAGATATCTGAAAATGCCGTATATAACAAATGGAGTTGTGTAAATTAATTTATCTGTGTGGAAAGTTGAAATTGCTTTTTGAGATACAGTATATAGTGCATAACAAATAATCGTTCCGGTTGCTGCAATGGTATTCATCTGCTCGGTAAACTCAATAGCGTAGTGATCGAGAACCTTCCTTTGTTTTTCAAAATTATCCTGTTCGGTTTGAGCTAACTCTGCTCTTCTTTTTGAAACGGCAAGGAAAAGTGAAATAAAAATTGTAGTCAAAATCATCCAGCTTGATACGGGTACGCTTATGGCAGCGGCACCACCAGCAACTCGCAACATAAATCCTAAAGAAATAAAAAACACATCTAATATTACAACGTGTTTTACTTTCAGTGAATATAAAATATTAATAAGAAAGTATGCGAGAATTGCCAGCCCGAAAAATAAATTCAGTTTTAGTGTTAGGAGGATTGTTATAATAGCAATGAATACAAAAAATATCTTAGCTTGTTTTTTTGAGACATCTCCTGATGCTAAAGGTCGGTATCTTTTTTTTCTATGAGCGCGGTCGGAATCGATGTCAATTATATCATTAATAATGTATGTACAGCTTGACACCCCGCAAAATGCAACAAAAGCAATGATATTCTTAGCTAACAATTCGAAATTTAATAACTGACCTGCGAAAAGAATTGCAGCAAAGCAAAATAGATTTTTAATCCATTGCTTGGGTCTTAATAATTCGATTAATTTTAGAACTTTCATTCTTCGTAAGAAAATTTAGTTCTGTATACATTCATTTCGAATCCACCGCAAATGGTATTTTCCTGTAAGTACGCTGAAAAAACTTTTTGAAAATGTTCCGAGAATCTTTCTAAAAAATCCTCATACCAATGATCGTAAACAACAATATAGCTAACATTATTTTTCTTTAGTAGATAAAACAAAGAATCTAAATTATCCTCCCATCTATACGTTCTGTATGTAAGTACTTCTGGAGTAACAAGACCAGCCATGTCAATAATACGGTTCTTAGTTAAATATGTTATAGCTCCGATATCGTTAATAGCAATCGTTTCATCTGGAGGAACGTTTGCTTTTATCCAGTATGCAATCCTGACTTGCTGGTCGTTAATATTGTCTGTGTTTTTTCCAATGGCTATAGCAAAGATTCCATAATACATCAATGAAGCGATGAGTATTAAACTAACGTAAACCTTGTTCTTTGTTAATAACTGACGCAGCCTGTCTTTTTTTATTTTGTAGAAAATGTTAATTAGTATATAGATTGCTGCAAGGTTTAGTAGGGGTATTAAAGGCATCAGGTATCTTCCATGGTGCCTCCAGTTTGGAACAAGGAAAGAAGATACTAAGGGTAGACATACTATCCACAAATAGATGAGATTCAGGTAACGGAATTTTGTAAAATATTTTTTAAGATTGATTATATAAAAAATAATTGTAACCAAATAAAGTAAAGCAACAACTAAATTATCCCTAAAGAAGAAAATCATAATAATTCTAAGATAATTAAAGTTAGGGATGAATTCGAAATTACCTCCTTGAGCGTTAAATGTGTTTGGGAAAAAATGACTGCTTGTGTTGTAAGAGAAGATCAGGTAAGGTGTAGTAATGCATAAAAATATTATCAAAGAAATGAAGACTTTAAATAAGTTTTTCTTAAATGTTTTCTCTTTCCAGAGATTAAGCAATACATCGAAAAAATATAGGACAGACAGAAGAAAGCCCTCTGGTCTTGATACCGTTGCCAATCCAAATAGAAGAGCAGGAATAATTGTGAACTTCTTATTTTGTAAATTCCGTATGTGAACATAAATTCCAATCAAACAGAAGAAAGCGAACATCGTAGTTTCCATTCCCGAAAGACCTGCCCATGCAAACCTTCCGGCAAGTACTGTAAGCAAAGCTACAATCAATGAAAGGAACTCCGGCTCTAATGTATGTTCGTAAAGTTTTTTTGCAGAGAATTCCAAATCTTTAAATACTTCTAATGATATTTTATAAATAAAAATAACACTGAGCAGATGGAACACTGCTGATAAAAAAATCGAAATGAAAATAAAGTTACCGCTGATAAAACTGAATCCTGCTAAAAGAACTACCCAGAATGGTGAGGTAGAACCCGCTGCCGGTTCTCCAATGTTGTAATGAAAAAAATATCCATTCGCAAAATTCTCTGCAAATCTGAAATGTATCCAGCTGTCATCTAAAGGTACACCAAACTTCCCATTTGTGAAATAATAAACGGAAAGCTCGAATATCAGGTAGGTAAATATGCATGATAGAATGATGTAAAAATATTTTTTGCTCTTATTGTATTTCATTAAAAATATAAAAGTGCTGTCTCAAAAGTAGTAGTCGAAGGCTTTCCCCGAAGGGGTGGCTATGACAAGCCTGCGATAATAAAGGTAAATCCTGAAACGCAATCTAAAGCTTGCGACTACAATAAATAATTAGCTTTTGAGACAGCTTTATACAAAAAAATATTAAATTTTATTCTTCAATTAAAATACTGCTTGCTCTTTATAAACGCCAAAGACTTTTTTCAGCTTATTACACATCTCACCGAGTGTTACGTACTTTCTTGAACATTCGAGAATCCTTGGCATAAGATTGGTTCCGTTTTCTGCGGAACTTTTTAACTCTTCTAATGACTTCTTAACGTCTTCCTGGTTCCTCGACGCTTTCATTTCTTTAAGTCTTTTAACCTGCCGTTCTTCCACTTCTTTTGTGATGTTCAGAATTGGAATCTCGATCTTTTCATCTTTCTCAACATATTTATTGACACCTACGACTATCTTTTCTTTTTTGTCTAATTCCTGCTGGTAGCGGTAAGCAGCATTCGCAATTTCTCTCTGGAAAAATCCATTTTCGATACATTCGATTACACCTCCTTGAGAGTCTATCATCTCAAAATACTTTTCGGCTTCGGCTTCGAGGTCGTCGGTAAGTTTCTCAATATAGTAACTTCCACCCAACGGGTCAGCGACGTTTATGACTCCGTGTTCCTGTGCGATTACCTGCTGTGTTCTTAAAGCGATCTTGACAGCTTTATCAGAAGGGAGGGCAAGAGTTTCGTCCATAGAGTTTGTATGCAGACTTTGGGTCCCGCCTAAGACTGCTGCAAGGGCTTCGATAGCAGTTCGAACAATGTTGTTCTCGGGCTGCTGTGCAGTCAATGAACACCCGGCAGTCTGGCTGTGGAATCTGAGTTTCATAGACCTTTCATCTTTTGCACCGTATTTATTTTTCATTCTCTTTGCAAAGATCCTTCGTGCTGTTCTGTATTTAGCAATCTCTTCGAAAAAGTCAAGATGTGCATTGAAGAAGTATGAAATTCTTGGTGCGAACGCATCGACATCCATTCCACGTTTGATGCAGTCTTCGATATATGCAAAACCATCTGCAAGCGTGAAAGCAAGTTCCTGTGCAGCAGTCGAGCCTGCTTCCCTGATATGATATCCGCTTACGCTGACGGGATTAAACTGCGGAACCTCGTTCGTGCTGTATTCTATCATATCGGTGATAATTCTCATCGATTCCTTCGGTGGATAGATGAATTCCTTTTGAGCTATGTACTCTTTGAGAATATCGTTTTGCAATGTTCCCCGCAATTTTGTAAAAGGAACTCCTTGTTTCTCTGCGACGGCAAGATAGAAACCAAAGAGAACCATAGCAGGGGAGTTTATGGTCATCGACGTTGAAACCTGGTCGAGGGGGATTCCATCGAAAAGGATTTCCATATCTGCTAATGAAGGGATGGATACTCCGCATATACCGACTTCCCCTTCAGCGATAGAGTCATCCGAATCCCATCCCATAAGAGTTGGCATATCAAAAGCAGTCGAGAGTCCTGTCTGTCCGTGTTCGAGAAGGTATTTAAATCTTTGGTTAGTATCTTCAGGTGTTCCGAATCCTGCAAACTGTCTCATTGTCCACAGCCTGCCCCTGTACATGTTGTTATGAATACCTCTCGTGTAAGGGTATTCACCAGGGTATCCGAGTTCATTATAATAGTCCATTTCTTTTACATCTTCTGGAGTGTAGCATATGTCAAGCTTTCTTCCGCTTAAGGAGGTAAACTTCATATTGGTTGTCTTTGCTTTGGAGGCTGTTTCCATCCATTCAGCTTTTGATGTGCTTTTCTTGGGTTCCATTATCTAGTATGTTTTATTGTTTTACGTTGTGCAAAATATAAAGTATATAGATTTTAAAATAAATTCAGATGAGGTTTAATAAAAAAAGCGGTATCTATTCTATTAGGACAAGGATTGAAACATATAAGAAAGGCTGAAGCTAAGGCAGAGGTTGAGGTTAAGGAATTTTTAATGTTAAATGCTAAATGATGAATGTTGGAATAACGAGAAATCCCGCAAGGGATGTAATTATTATAGAAAGAGATGAACGTCTAAAAATAAAACCCTGAAAGGGTAAAATATAATAGTACAGAGATTAAAAGAATATATTACCCCTACTGGGTTGTTTTGTTATGGAATTTATAGTGCTTTAAGATACATTGTTTATTGGTCCATTCGTTGATTATAAACATCAACCTTGGAAAAGCACAAAGGACACAAAGTATTCCACCTCGTGTCCCTTGTTTGCCAATATTAATTATTGCAATTATTGTGTAACCTTATATGAAATGCCAATTTCGTCAGATGCAAACAAACTCGGACTTGTATCAAACAAAGACTCC
>JADHVP010000056.1 GCA_016783945.1 Ignavibacteria bacterium | reverse complement strand
TTTCTTCCCACTCTCTATGTTTAATACATTCATCGAATCCTATAAAACCATACATTTTATCACTTACAAAAATTGGCAGAACGAGTATTGCTTTTATTCCCTGAGGTTCAAGTATGAATGTGATATCACGCGGCAGTTTATAAATGTTTTGAGATAATATCATACCCTTCTTCTTCAAAATCTTTTTCCATGAAGGTAGAATGCTGTATGGGAAATCCTGCAGTTCATCAATTTGCGGTTCAATGCCTACGTTGCACCACTCAAAAGTATTATTCGTGAATTTTCCATCCTCCGTATCCTCAAAAATATAAACACGGCTTACGTTATGATGCTCTCCAATTAATTGTAAAGCTTTGTTCAAATTACTATCGAAATTTTTCAGGTCGGTTAATAAATGCGTTACCTGAGATAATACTTTCTGCTGCTCAAGGTCCTTTTTTAGTTTTATTTCTGTTCGCTTCTTTTCTGTTATATCTTCTAATAAGCAATGTGTCTGTATGAATGTTCCGCTTTTATCATAAGCTGCTCGTCCCGTGTATGAGATGATTATTATTTCACCATCTTTATTTCTCATCTCGTAATCAGTGTCAGGTTTTGTGCCCTTCTTTCTAAAATCCCTGAATGCTATTTTGAATTTCTTTTTTGATTCATCGGTTAAGAATTCAGCGAAGTGTTTGCCAATAACCTCTTCCCTGTTAAATCCTAAAGCTTTGCACCATATTTTATTAACATCCAGAATTTTGCCATTCCTGTCGAGGGACTGGTACGCAACCGGCATTGTCTCATATAATTGGCGGAATTTTTTTTCGTTCTCCAGGCGTTCCCTTACTATTTCGTCTATAACATTCCCCGATTTTTTTATCCTGTTGTTTTCGAGCCTGAGTTTTTTTAATTCTGTGATAAGCTGCTTTTTGGTTTTTGATTCGTCTTTCATTTATTGTTATTCAAATTTGAAAAACATGATTCATAAACGCATCCCCCTGCCTGCAGCTGGCAGGCTAATCCTTTCTCTTTCTAAGAGAAGAGAAAACTTATTCACCCCTCTCTTTCTAAGAGAGGGGGCTGGGGGTGAGTTCATATATTCTTATCCAATTTACTCAATTATTTTTAAAAAGTCTGTAGGACATCATCTTACTTTTCGATGCTTTTTGTCCTACAGTATAAAGTCTGATTTGAACTGAAAATTTTTATGAATAGATTAATTGTATTGTCGTGTCCGATGTTCCTTAACTGTTACAGTATAAAAAATAACTCACTTACTCATTGATTCTGCTTTTAGAAGAGAACTAACCTCTATTAAATTAATATCAACTTCACCAACTTTCCACAATCGTTTTACTTCTTTCTCTGCATCTTTTGAATATCCGAATGCAACGAAATATCCTTTATCCCTTCCGTCTCGTCTGATTGCTGAGACAAAGTTGTCTATATCCGGTCTGCCGGCTTTATCCATTTGCTTTACCTGCACAGGTAAGTATTTATCGGTGTCGCCAAAAAGGTCTTTATCATCTTTCTTTTTCTTTTCTATTTCTATCGGGTAAAGTCTTCCATCTATGCCGAAGTCACCTGTCTTTATTACGTTTGGTACTCCTGTTGTGTTTGTAAGCTGTCCGAGAGCAATAACTGCCCAATTCTGGAATTCAAAGTGAGGTAATGCACGGAGTTCTTCTTCTGTTTTTGGAAGGTCTTCGACGTAAAAATCTTTTCCCTCACGAAGTTTATAAAGGTCATAAAGTCTCTGGCTCATTACACGACAGGCAGTAGGAGAGATGTCTATACCAATCCATTTTCTTCCAAGCTTCTGTGCTGCTATTAAAGTTGTACCGCAACCACAGAATGCATCGAGTATAACATCACCTTTGTTTGAACTTGCATTTATTATTCTCTCCATTAAAGAAATTGGCTTTTGTGTTGGATAGCCGAGTCTTTCTACAGAATGAGACGAAATTGGTTGTATATCATCCCACAAATTTTGAACTGGTTTTCCTTTTACTTCATCTAAATATCTTTTCCGTTGAATTCTTCCTCTTTTATTCTTAGGGAAATACAACCTTCCTTCTTTATCCCATTTTATCATTTTTTCCTTGGAAATTGCCCATCCGTTCTTTGGAGGTTTATATCCTTTATAGTCATATATTAAATTTGGTCTTAAGGATGGACTTGCTAAATTATCTATTCTATATATTCTTCCATCTGATTCTTGATGTCTAAATGTTTTTTTTAAATACTCATCATATCCAATAGCATCAAATGAATATTGACTATTAAATGTGCTCTTTCTTGTTTTTGTATAGAAGAAAATTGATTCTGTAGAAACTCCAAACTCATTTGATTTATGTTGCGTCTCTCCTCGTCCTGTTTTTCTTTTCCAAACAATTTCGTTTCTGAAATTTCCGAAACTAAAAATCTCATCGAGCATTATCTTCACATAATGCGAAGCGTGCCAGTCGCAGTGATAATAAAAGCTTCCCGTCTTTTTCAAAACACGATAGAGTTCCATAACACGTGGACGCATATAATTTATATATGCTTCCGCATCTCCAAACCTATCGGCGAATGCCCGCTTTTCCTGTACGTCTCCCCAGAACACTTCATAGTTTCGGTTAGAATTAAATGGCGGGTCAAGATAACACAAATCCACCGATTCATCAGGTATATCCTTGAGCATCTTCAAACAATCACCGGAATAGATTGATTGTGTTTTTAGTTGGTAAGAGGTCATAAAAGAAAAATTAGTTAAATTAAATGTTATTTTTGATAAATCCCTTTTCTAAAAGATATTTCATATTTTGTTTTACTCTATTTTCAGCAGTTATAGAACTAAAAATCATTGATTCTCTATTTAATCCACGTACCTTCACTTTTCCAATGTTCTTAAAATCTTCAATCCATGGTTCTTTTATTTTAACATTAAAATTATGTTTATAAATAGAACCATTAGGTTTTTTAAATTCAAGTTTTGGACAAATTTGTTCAAATGAATAATTTTTCCATAATTCATCAGGGAATGCAATCTGAGAATTTACAGATGTACAACGTTTAGCTAAAGTAACAGGATATCCAAAAACAGAGCAGTTAAATCTTTTAGGAGTTCCTACATATCCAATAATTACATCTCCACTTGATATTCCTATGTGAGGAAAATAACATAAGTAGTCGAATGCTAAAATTCTAATCGCACTTTTTAATGCTTCAACAAATGGATTTTTATTTCCAAATTCAGTTGAAAATATAACCATAATTTCATCACCAATATACTTATCAACTATACAGGGAGAAGATATTAAAGCTTCGGCTGTTATCCACGTAAAAAAATTGTTTACAAAAATTAATGTTTCAATAGGTGATAAATTTTTAGTTCTACCAGAAAAATTAACAATATCAATAAATAATATTGTAGCGTTTATCTTTCGACCCTTTAAAGGGAAAGATACACCCCCACCATCATCTAAAGAAACATCAATATCTAATGGATTTGCTGATAAATAATCTTCAAGAGATTTATATTTACAATATGATTTCATTAATTATTAGTTGAATTTATTTTTCTTATAATCTGTGATTTTATTTGACAAGATAATTTAATCAAGAATATAGTTAAGAAAATTACACGTATTCCATTTTCAGCATTTCGTTAGGAGGTGGATTGTTAAATATGAAGTCAACGTGAGGTCTTAAAACCCCTTCTTCTAAAAGACAACATTTTTTATATTTCTTACCAGACTCGCAAGGACATTTATCATTTCTACCAATATGTTTGTATCTTGTATGTGGATGTCTTTTTTTTGTGAATTCATAATTCCAATTATCGAAAGGTGAAATTAATCGCTCGATTAAGTATTTTATCATAGCATAATTATAATTATCAAGAGTAGTTTTATCATCTGATTGCGCAAAAACAACAGAATATTTATGAGTTGGATTTTTAACAATAGCAATACCAAGTGCTTCAAAATCAGTTATTTTTCTTGAACACATTTCACCATTATAAATTTCACCAACTTTATGTTCACATTTATTTCTGGGTGTAATAACTTTATCACAAATGCTACATCTAATTTCTTTCTCAAGAAATTCAGTACTAAAAAAAATTTTATATGGAAATATTTTTTGAAATTTTTCTATTTGTACATCAATAAATTCTAAATGATAATCATTATTTATTATTAGATGATTTGATAAAAAATGTATTGATATTTGGCTTTCTTCCAATTCACACCATCCCTTATAAAATTCCTCTTTTTTCATATTAATGAATGCATCAATATATTTGTTTTGAGATTTTAATATTTTTTGTAAACACCAATAATGTTTTGCTAATTCTTTATCTTTTTCATTAATAGATATCTCTTTATTGGTTTTTATTATATTTGGAAGTTCATTAAATCTAAAATCATCATTGTAATTATTACATATTTCTTTAAGATATTTTGATATTTTTTTTTCATTCATTTGAATTACCCTTTTTATTGATTTCCTTTAAAATTAATTCTTGAAATATATCAGCAGGTCCCTCATACTTTAAATTTAAAGTTTCATTTTCTTTAACAACATTTAATTCAAATTTTATTTTCTTATCTTTTAATTTATTTTTCCATCTATAAAATAAATAATTTGAGAGAATACCTAAGTATAATGGCAATACTATGTATCTTATGACTATATCAGCGATAATAATCCATTCAGAATGCAGAGCAAGTTCTTTATAATCTTCATCTTCAATGCATATATCTGGAATTAATGTATCATCTGAATTTTCTTTAATGTATTCAAGGAATTCAGCAGTCTTTACTGGAAAATTTAAATCATCTCTATCTCTAAATCCTTTTTGAGGAATAATAAGTAAATTTGAATTTTGCAATTCTAGTCTTAATTTATTTGTAATGAAATTTTGATTAATCCAATGATTAAAATCTTCGTTAGTCTTTTCGATTATAATATAAGGTTCAATTTTTTCTTCGAAATGCATATTATCTCCTTTTTGTATTTATTAAATAGTTAGTTATTAATTTTCTTTTTTAAATCA
Source organism: Ignavibacteria bacterium (assembly GCA_016783945.1). Taxonomy (GTDB): domain Bacteria; phylum Bacteroidota; class Ignavibacteria; order Tepidaquicellales; family Tepidaquicellaceae; genus BS750m-G4. The sequence continues at coordinate 12,122 of JADHVP010000056.1, read as the reverse complement.
AAAATAACAATTCCCAAAACAAAAAAAGACTCCAAAAGCATTTTACAAATCTCGGAGTCTTTTCTTTACATGTATACTTCTTAAATCAAAAATCGTTAATCCTTGTTCGTTATTCACTTTCTCCTACGCTCTTATGCCACAATTGCATCTATAACATCGCTCCAGGGACCGCGTTCGCCGCGGTTGGATTCGTAGCATGCATTGTAGTAAGCCGTCTTGCCCTTGTCGCCTGCAGTGTAGCTAACATCGTGAAGAAATCTCGTCACCACTATTCGGTCCTGGCTCCAGGGGATTTCGCTTTCGGGTATATCGGCTGTACCAACTGCTGTTCGAAGAATTATTTTTTGTCCCTTTGGCATTTTTTTGCTTGCGGGGTCTTCCGGATTTCTGAAACGAAGCGTATGTACCCCACCTGAGATTTTGTCTACCACAAGCTGGGGTGCAAAACCCGCCGCATCGATACGCGTTGGCTCGGTATCGCGTACCGTTACGCCCAAATCTACCCTTTGAGCATCAGTTACTAAAGGATTACTTGTAATCCATTGTGAATTAAAATTTCGTATTCCATCGATGTAATTCTTTTCTGCAGTTCTTAATGCCTGTGCCTGACCTGACGTACGCGTGAGCTTCTGTTCTTTGCTGCCTACATTATAAGCGCCTACATAAATGGTTTGTAAGCCTTGCAATGCAGTTAAGTCTGCCGGTGGAACACCCCAGCCGACACTTTCGACTACTATGACTTTGAGATGGTTGTCCTGCCAGTTAAAGAAAACTGATTGTTTTAGAGGAATATAGCCCATTGTCTTTATTTTTTAGGTTATTAAAATAGTGAATTTAAGCTCTTTTTAAGGTTTTTACTTTCTACAACTCTCTTTTACTATCGTAAAACTCTCTTATACTATCGTAAAAAACTTTCTTACCATCGTAAAAAACTCTCTTACCATCGTAAAAAACTTTCTTACCATCGTAAAAAACTTTCTTACCATCGTAAAAAACTCTCATACCATCGTAAAAAACTTTCTTACCATCGTAAAAAACTCTCGTACTGCTGTATAAATTCTTCGTAGTGCTGCGAAACACTATCGCATTATACTTACTTTTACCTCGAACATCATCATTAAGAAAAATTTTAGCAGATGAAGATTTTATTCTATTTTATAAGAACGTTTTATTTTTCTCTTTGAACAAATTTACAAAAACTTTTTATGAAAATCTGTAAGCATTTGGCTCGATTTTGTGTAGGGTTTTGTCTTACAGGATTTAACCAGTTGTTGGTGAATCACCAACAGAGGGATGAAAGAGGACTTTAGAAACGATGTAAAAAAAATCCCTGCTCAAATATTATGAGCAAGGATTTAGTTTTAGTTAGGAAATTTAATTTATTTTATCAGAACCATTCTCTTGACATCAAAGAAATCCTCGGTTTCTAATTTATAAAAATATACTCCGCTGGGATAGTTAGCAGCGTTCCAATTAACTACATAACTCCCGGCGTTTAAATCTTTCTCTATCAGTCCTGTTAATTCTCTACCGAGCACATCATATACAGTTATCTTCACATTTGACATTTTTGATATATCAAATCTGATGCTTGTTGAAGGATTAAATGGATTTGGATAGTTTTGATATAAGACATACTTATCAGGAACCTCTGAAGAAATATTCGTAATCCCAATCGGAACTATCTGCCCGGTGATTCCATCAATGATAAAAATTTCGTTATCGGTGCTATCAGAATAAAGAACAGTCCAGTATGGTCTTGTTGTATCGGGCAAACCGGGTACTTTGAAAATTGTTGCAAAGATGTTGTAGTTCGGATGTGCTTGTCTGAAAAGTCTTCCCCCTGCATTTTCAGCAGTAGTCAACGCAACATCGCTGTCTACAAAATTATTTGTAAGCAGCCTTACAAGCGAACCCGGTAAAGTAGGACCTATTGTTCCCGGTAACGCCCCGATGAACGAAGTAATAACAATTATTCCGGTATCGAGATTCGCAGAGTAATAATTATAAATCCATGAAAGGTCTTTACCCGTTGTATCAAGAGCTGCTGTAGAAATAATAGCGTATAACATGGCATCGGGAGATACATTGTTTGCACTCGTTTGAGCTTGAGTGAATTTATCTTTCGCTTTTATTTTGAACTGTGCGTTGACATCATTTATAAGCGAAACAAAAAGAACAATAACTAAAATTTTGATTACTGTTTTCATAACTACTTTTATTTAATGTTAAAATAAAAATTAAATTTCTTAGCGTCTTTGAACCTTTGCATCTTTGCGAGATAAATTTCATGCCAAGCTGTTACGACGCAAAGCAATGATAACTTATTTCACTAAAATCATCTTCTTCGTTTTAATAATACCACCGCTCTGTAACTGATAAAAATAAACACCGCTTCCAAAAGAACTCCCGTTAAAAGTAACTTCATAGCTTCCTGCAGAAAGTTTGCTGTTTACTAAAGTTGCAACTTGCCTTCCGGTAATGTCAAAGACTTTCAGTAAAACAAAATCATTCTTTGGAATATCGAAATTGATTACTGTCTCAGGGTTGAACGGATTCGGATAATTTTGACTCAACTTAAATTCTGATGGAACTTCGGAAGATACCTGTTGCACACCGATTGTTCCCCCCGCATCCGTAAACCTTTTAACAAACTCCTGGTAATACTGGTTAACTATTAGTGAATCATAAATCAGTAAAACATTTTCATCATTCCCGAAAGTACCTGCATTTGAATAATTATACGACCCAGTTTCTACGATCGGATTGCTTTGAATATTGTCGGCATCTATTAACAGGTATTTATGATGAAGCGATCCGGTGAATGTTTCAAGATATACTTTAGCTGCTGGATTCCATGGATACTGTCCGCCTATACCTTTCATTTCAAGGTAAACATTACCGTTTAAGTTTCCATGATCAAAGACTCCTCTAACCATCTTTGTAGGAGGATTGTACTCACCTTTCATTTCATTCGCTATTTGAAAACGAGTAAAAGCATATATACAGAAGTTGATAGATTTATCAGTCTCTGTGTCAATAGCTTCCTCCAGAACAACAGAAACATTATCTGAAGGTGAAAAATAGCATCTTACTTTCTTTCCATTAATGTTGAATAAATGAGGAGTGTTATCGGTTTTCTCACTTCCAAATTTTGCATTAGAAGGATTATTGTTATCTGTATGCGAACCCCACATCTCTTCAAACTCTCTTGTATATGCATTACATAAAGCCTGGTCTTGAATGTATATTACATTCTGTGCGTCCGTGTAAAATTGCATGTTAGTAATATTCGCTGAACCTGTCCACAACCAATCATCCGAATAGGATGTCGTATCTCTTGAATCGAAAATGAAAAACTTATTATGCATAATATAGCTGTCGGTAGTAACATACGGTCTTCGCTGAACCTTTACACCGGCGTTTATAAGATCCAGTACAAGTTGTTGTGGAGGATTTCCATCTCTGTGATCATAAACCAGTCTTATTTTCACACCTCTGGTAATTGCTATGATTAATCTATCTCTAATCTGATTTATTTCATTAAAAGAATACAGAGCAATATCTATAGAATGATCCGCTGAATCAATTCTTTGAAGTAACCTCGTCTTTAAATCAATTCCTCCAACAGCATTATTATTTTGTAGTGCTACAGAATGATCAACAGGATAATTAAAATACACCTCTATCGCTCCGGTTGAACTCGGATTGGAAGCAGTAGAAAAGTATAATGGATTTCCTATACTCGTTCCACCTGAGTTTGTGGAATATGCACGTGCATAATAAATTTTTCCCGGTCTTAAATTTGTTAGATTAAGACTATGGTTTGTTGTTTGAGTTGCATTGTAAACAGAATCAGTATAGTTAACAGGATGACCAACAGAGTCCGTGACAAAATATTTTACTTTACTATCTCCGGGATTTTGTGTCGTCCATGATATTGTTACACTCGTCGGCGTGATGTTTGATTCTAAAGGATTAGTCGTGAATATCGGACCTCCGCTTTGAATAATATCCTGTATAAAGCGTGGCATTATTTGATATCCCTGGCAGTGAGGAGGATTGAAAACATACTGCCCGACAATTCCAATTAAATCAAATGGACCGGACGGAATAATTGAACCAACGAGATTTGTACTGTTATCAATCCGTAAAGTATCAGTTCCTGTTGAATCAGAGATTTGATAATTAACACCTGAACCGAATGTACCTGACCCTACAATAGTCACGTTATTGATTCTTATAAATGCGCTTTCGAATTCTTCGAGTGTACAACTCTGACCAATTATTTGCGATAGTGTTATCACTTCGGGTTGTATGGGATTACCTGTAGAAAGAGTTGAATAAGTTACATTGGTCAATTCAATTAATCCTTGATAATGTGCTATCGTTGCAGTAACCTGAACTTCATCACCAAGCTGAACAGATGTATAAAAATTCGCATCGTAAATTGCTATTCCCCCGGTCGTATCCTGTATATATGCAGGGTTTCCAAACTGGTCCGAAGCTGTCACAATACCTTTAACAGTTCTTACCGAATCGAGTAAAATCGGAATACCGTTTGCATTGTTTTGCTTTATTGAGATTATTGAAACCACCTGAGCATTTACGCATTGACTCAGAAAAATTAAAACGCAAATTAATAAAAGCTTTTTCATTTTATTTTATATTTTAATTATTTAATAATTTAATAATTTTATTTTCCGTAAACTTGCTTAATTGAATTTATTATGAAACCATTCGGTTCTTCTGCTGCTTTCCTGTTTATTTCACTTCTCACTCTTTCTTTATCAGCAACGTTTGCATTTTCTAAAATCTTCTTATTATATTTAAAATTATAAGGTGATGCATATCTGTATTCATACTTATCAATTATATCTTTGAATTTAGGCAAGTTTTTTACAAATAAAAATGATTTATCATCCCAGAAGACCAATTTCCAATCTTCATTCTTGGAGAAGTATGAGATAATTGTCTGTTCCATTTCCCGGGGTATTCGCACTAAATCTGGGGCAAGATAAAACGCATAGTCAATATTATGTTCATCTAATTTCTTTTCGAATCCCGGTTTCATTGAAATTATACTGTTGTATTCAGAAAATATTTCATCATTAAGGTTGCGGCTGTCTATGAAATTTTTACTGTCAGGAAAATTCCACACTAAAGAACCTCCGGTCCCAAAATGATTAAAAGGTCTTTCGCCAATTTCCGTAATTCTGTTCTCTCTCATAAAATCATACATCTGTGTAGGTATAAAATCTGAATTAATTCCAAAACCTGTAATACGATAGTATTTCAAATGTTCGAGGTATAGATTATTGTTCGGTAAATTAAAGATAAAAAATAACAGAGCAGCCGATATAAGTACCTTTGGGAACGGATTTACGTTTATGAAATTCTTAAAGCTTTCGTTCTTAATATTATTAACAATGAAACTAATAGATATGATAAGAAATACTGAACAGATAACAATATAATCTACAGTAAATCTCACTGCTCTCACAGAATAAAAAACAAATCCAACAAACAATATTGCGACGAACAGATCTTTCTTTTTAATAGCGTAATATAAAATTAATACGCCACCGAAAAGAAATATTTTATATATGGTTGAAACGAATCCACCTGAAAACATTTCATCGAAAGGCGACCTCCATTCATTAATGGTTTCGAGCAGTTTCATTTTTGTATGGGCATAAGCATATAAATATGTGTCGAACGAATTTGGATTTATAAACATCACCAATACAGATGCAAAAAATATTATTAAAATCCTGACCAACTCAGGCTTCGTCAGCGGAATAATTTCTTTAGAAGAAAACTTTTGTGGTCTATAGAAAATAATTACTTCTGATAGTATATATATTCCAAACAATAACATTCCTGCAAGTATACCCATGTGCAAATTTGCCCAAAGTAAAAAAATCACAGGTATGAAAAATAGTTTCTTATAGTTTTCTCTATTGAAATACCTGTAATCAATTATAACATATAATAACAAAACAAAGAAAAGCATTGATATAATATGAGGACGTGGAGTTAAGCGGTCTATTATACCGAAAGCAAGTAGAGTAAGGATCAAAGTTGAGATTGTATAACTTACTTTGAACTTGCGTAGGATTAGAAAATATAAAAAGAATATGATTAAAAATATTAGCGTGCGGAATATTGACAGCCCGGTATACCCGCTGGCTTTAAAAATAAAAAAAGTAATTACATCCCATCCCCATTCAAAAGGCATCCATTCCTGACCTTCGGTTATAAATCCGAATACATCTGTAGATGGAACCGTACCGGTTTCTATAATATATCTGCCAGTCGCAAGATGCCAGAACACATCGTCATCACCGGAAATTTTAAAAGTAGTTAGCAGGATAATAAAGATTGCAAACAAAGCAAGAAGAATATAATTATAAACCGGGTTTTCCTTTATAATTTTCTGAACTTTTTTGGAAGAACCTTTTTTCTTTTTTGCCAATCTGTATTATGGATTAATGAAAAATGCTAATTAAGGTCAGTGGATAATTTGTACCTCACAATTCTGTTATTGCCGGTATCGGCTATGTATAATACTTTATTAAAAAATGCAACTCCATAAGGTGAATTTAGTTGATTTACACCCGAACCGTTTCCTCCGAAAGATTCAGGTAAAAGCCTTCCGAGACTGTTAAATTTAAACAATGAATCTTTTGAAGAATCTACTACAAAAACACTGAAATTATTATCCATCGTAACATCTTCGGGAGTTCCTAATTGTAATTTTACTATATCAGCATTGCTTGCCGGAAGAAATTTTGGCTCAAAGGTTCCATTAACAATATCATATAAAAACCATTCAACTTTGAAACCAAAATCGGTAGTGTTACGTGTGATGATGAAGTTAGTGGGATCATTCGGAACAGTTGAGACAGAAGAAATTTTTTCTATAGAATATATACCATTACCTGTAGGCTGGAATCCGCTTAGGACTATAACTTCTGACACTGAATTAATACCTCTTACTTTTAAAATTGCATTATCAGGATCCAAACTCCCGGAATTATTGGGACCAGCTCTTGTGATTAAATAAGAGTTATCAGGATAAACAGAGATTCCGGTGAATCTTCTCTTACGACCAATCAGTGGTGTCGGATAATCACTCACTATCAATGTTATTTTGCTTGCATTCGAAATTATGCCTCCCACAGGAACAGTTTTTATTCTGTAAACAACACTTAGTGTATCTCCTATTGAAGTCACTGTATCCCCTATTACCAAAAGGTCAAAATTATAATCCTGTGTGATTGCTATTGGATTTGAAATAAATAATTGTCCTATATGTGCACCTGATAGATCCAGTTGTACGATTCTGTTGTTTTTCGTATCTGCTATGTAAACAACCGGCTCTCTACCAATGAATATATCCTGTGGCTGATTAAACTGCCCCCAGACTGGTGATTGTTGAACATATGAAGTATCGTTGACTGTTGGATCTCCACCTGTAGATAATGGAAATTGCGAAAGATCTAATTTATCTGCACAACTTCCAAGACTAATCACAAAAACACAAGAAAGTAGAACCGATACTTTTTTTAAGCTTAAAATCATATTAAATGTCATATATTAACTGTATTAATAATATATAAGTTAACTATTTTGTCTGAAACAATAAATTTATTGAAAATCTTTGAGCAAATCCAAGATCTTTGAAATTGGAAATTGAATAATCTAATTCAGTTTTTGCAAAAGATATAGGTACTCTAAGTCCGGCTCCAAATGAATAATTCTCTGTATCTACATTAAATTTATACCCACCTCTTAGAAATAGCATTTCTTTAAAAGAATATTCCGCACCTATGCTAACATTTTCCGAATTATCATTTGGACTGTTAAGCTGTATACTTGTTGTTAGTCTATTTGTACCGGTCAATATTGGTTCGATTGCAAAACCAATTCTGAATAAAGTAGGTGGAGGGAATTTTTGAAACGAATCTGCAACCCTTCCTCCTATTAAATTTACGCTTCCACTTGGTGAGATCTGTGCACCGAAATTTGATATTAAAACTGCAAACCTGGATGTTCCTAAGCCAGTTCTATAAAAAGTACCTAGATCTCCTACAACACCTCTCATTTTTAAAGCTCCTAAAGTCTCTTCAATATATTTTACCGTTGCACCGAATGAAAACTGGTCAGTCATTTGTCTTGCAAAACTCAACCCAATTGCAATATCAGAAAATCTAAAGTATTCTCCTGTTCCATTTGGCTGAACCTCCGTTGTTACTTTCATGTCGTCTGTTCTTAATGAGGCAACACTTAATCCCACTGCATTACTTCCTCCGAAATGATAAACAGCCCCGAAAAACTGAAGTTGTGTATCAACGAACCATAACGTGTGTGAAAAAGTAACACCGTTTTCTTTAAACTGGACAAGACCTGCAGGATTCCAATAGAGAGCACTAATATCATCCGAAACAGCAACGAATGTTTCACCCATTCCTGTACCTCTCGCTCCATTTCCAATCTTTAAAAATTGTAATGATGATGTTCCCCGTCTTTGCCCACCTAAGTTTGGAATTAACTGTGAGTACAAATCTGAATACGATAATAACAGTAACAAACAAATAGTGATAACAAATGAAAAGTGTTTACTATATTTAATATCTTGTTTCAAAAATTTCTATTTTTTGTGTTTAAATTTTATGTTGTTTTTTCTAAAACTTCAGCGATATTCCAAATAATATCTGTCTTGGTGACAGATATCTTGCTGGATTATACGGATACGGGTCTAATGGTGCCTGTAAATCCGGATATAAAGGATCATTATAATAATTCGGAGTTGGATCACCATACTCATACGCTCTTCCTGTCACGGGATTAATTATGGTAGAGTTCTTTGAATTCAGTAAATTCACAATCGATAAACTTAATACACAATCTAACGAGTAAATCCTGAAATATTTTTCAATATCCACGTCAATATAAAACCAATTATCTCCAATTTGCCCGTTTATATTATCATAATCAGATGTATATTCCGGACGCCCGTTTTCGAGAGTACCCGTTAGTAATTGCTCTGTATATCTTTTACCTGATTGAAAAAATATCCTTGTCTTAAGACTAATATCATCGAGAATATTCTTAGCAAACCCGAACAATCCTTTACCTTTTTGAAGGCGGAAATATAAATTTGCACTTGCCTGAATCGGTCTATCCCAGCTTAAGAAATTTTCTGAAATAGTTTCCTGAGCACCTCTTGTAACAACCAGAAAACCATCATCTGTTGATGAGCTTTTACCCGTAGCAACGGAATAAGTAAAATTTAACCTTCCCCTGAACCAGTTGCCAATTCGTTTTCGGAATTCTACTTCAATCCCGCGTGTTCTTGCATACTCCTGGTTAAAATAACTTATAAAACTTTTCCCGATTAATCTTCCGCTGTTTATCCTAATACTTCGTGTGGCAACATAATCATAAATATTTTTGTAATAAGCTGTTATAGTCAATACATCATCGTTAGTAAATTGATTTCTTATACCGAGTTCATAAGAAACGGTCGTTTCAGGATTAAGGTTTGGATTTCCAAATTTTTGAAAAGTTGATTTTGCTGATTGCGGATTCAACTTTGCGTAGATAAACTGAGGTTTTGGTCTTTTGGAAAAATGACCGTATGAAAAGAATAAGGTCTGATTATTCGTAATCGGATGTGATATTCCCACACGCGGAGATAAACGACCTTTCCATCTCCTTCCAAATAAATTATAGGTGTCCTCCTCATACTGTTTTCTTATCACGTCCGGAATTGTGATAACTTCCGGGTTATTTACAGCATCATCGACAAATTTACCGGGAAACCAATAGTCGAATCTTAAACCATAATTAAGAATCATTCCTTTGAAAGTAAGACTATGTTGAGCATACGCAGCACCAAAAGCCGGATAAACTTTGTAAATATCATTATTCAATCCAAGCGGTTTAACCCACGGTTGATAGATATCAATAAGCTGCATTTCCTGAAAGTTTGATTCCAGCCCTGCTTTGAATTTACTCTTTGTCGTGAAATTCTTTGTTATGTCTGCCTTTACTGTATACTCCTCGACAAAATGGTCATGCCATGTGTACGGATTTCCAATATCGTAAAATCCATTACCCGGAATAATTCCGGTTTTTGTTGAATCTATATAATAATACACGAAGGGTGGTTTCAAAATATCAAGAGGTTCGGTGTATTCATCCCAGTTTTTTCCGTTTGCGTCAACTCTTAAGTTTGTATAAAATTTGCTTAGCTTTACCTCGTAAAACATAGTTGCATCCGTTGTATGCGTCCATGTTAAAGTATGAAAGATTGAATTCGATGTATATGTATTCGCATTATCCAGTATCTCCTGAAAATCGTATTGATAACCGGGTGATGGCTCAACATACTCCAGGTTCGTTTGTAGTGAACTCGAATTTTGATTTATAGAAACGGACTGATTGAATGAATAAGACAGTTTCGCCTGGGGAGTCATTTTCCAGGTAAGTTTACCAAGCCAATACCAATTATTATCCTGTCTCGGAGCAAATGATGTACCACCGAAAGTAGATGAATAAAGTTGCTTTGCAGGTAGTATTGATTCATTGAAATAATAACCATCCGACAAACCTACAAAAAAGCTTCCGAAGAAAGTAACCTCACCAGGGGATTTTATATTGAGAGCATTGAATAAATGTTTCGATATTGGTTCCGGACCGCTGAGATTAGCTTCTATTATATCCGTATTAAAACTCGTGGAACTGTTTTTATTAAATCCTAAATTATCTCTCTTATAAGAAAGATAGAAGTTATATTCACTGTATTTACCATCCTTTGTTCTTGCGTTAATTACCCCACTCGTAGCCTGCCCGAATTCGGCATTGTAACCGCCGGTTATAACTTCGACTTCTTCAAGCGAGTTTGCCGACAATTGAAGACCAAAACCCGTACCCGACAACGGATCCTGGACAGAGACACCGTCTAATAGAAAAGAGTTCTCGTAATTTCTGCCGCCTCTAATGAATATTTCATTATCACTTTTTACAACACCAGCCTGCTGCGTAACAATGTCTTTTATGTTTGTTACTATCGTTTTATCTATATCATCACTTGTTATAATATGTTTACTTGAAGTCTCCTCAATGTCGAGTAAAGGTCTGTCTCCTATTACCAATATTTCCTGGTCTACTGTGTAAGATGAAGAACTTAATATAACATCGAATTCTTTTTTGGTATTCTCTTCAATATCTATATTAGTATACTCAACGGTTACGTAACCAATAGAAGAAACCTGGATTGTATAATTACCGGGAGATATACCCTCAATTCTATAAGAACCATCATAATCAGAAACAGCACCTAAATAAGTTCCTTTTAGTTTCATCGACACACCTTCCAGTGGTATATCCGATGAATCTTTTACAACACCATACAAAACACCGTCGATAGTCTGAGTATAACAAAAATCGATCGATAAAAAAAGAAATATAAGAAATATAAAATTTTTCATAAACTATTTATAAGTTATTCACCTTCACCATAATAACTATCTCAATCCAAATTCTTCAATTAACACCTTTCTGAAAAAAACCTTTGAATTAGTTGGATTTCCATTTAAGTAATACACCGGCATTGACATGAATATCACGCTAGGGTTCGTTTGTTTATCTTTAATCGCAACGATTGTACTATCCTGACAGCTTGTACTGATCGGTAATCTGTAAACTATGTGAGTTGTGCTTGGAATTTTCATACCTCTCGTTCTTTGTATCAAATTACTCGATGTTAAAACAGGATAAGATGGATCAGCCGCAATTAAATTAACATTTGAAGAAATCAAAGCAATAGTGCAATAAGTTATGCTGTCAATCGGTGCAAAATTAATTAAGCTTCCCTGAGCCTGACTTTCAACATTCGGTAATCCTGTTGTAAAAAACAATTTTCCCCCCGCTAATATATAAAAGGGTAGACTTTGTTGGGCAAGATCAAAGTTAGCATCATCCGAAGAAACGTTGCCGCGGTTCGCACTCCACACAACTATATCAAAAAGTTTAAGAGTTTCAATAAACATCGGATTAACAATTGTAGGTATTAAATTACCATTATTAGATTTAATATCAAGAACATCGTA
>JADHVP010000055.1 GCA_016783945.1 Ignavibacteria bacterium | reverse complement strand
TCTAACAGTTTTTCCTTTGAAGGGAAGTATTTATAAATGGTTTTCTTGCTTACGTGGAGTTCTTTTGCAATTTCATCCATAGAGATTTTATAAAAACCTTCCCTATGAAATTTTTGCCGTGCAAAGTTTAGAATCTTATCGCGGTCGTCTGTGGGTAATGTATTCGTTTTCAATTAAGTAAGAAACTATTATCGTTTTTTAAGTTTCCAACTTAATGAAATAAAATTCTTAAGTCAAGATACAATTTGAATAATGATATCAGAAAAGTGTTTCGATTGTGTTAAGAAAACTAATTTATTTCTTATCTTTATCCATGTATTCCTTAACCTTCTTTTCTTCCCAATCATCGCCGAGTATCCTGCGTTTTCCAAATATAGAAAATGCGTGGAATATTAAACCGATACCCCAGAAGACTGTTACCCAGTAGAACCAAAGATGGTGTGGATTAGTTACAAGATTGATAATTATCATAACAACATTGACAACCAGGTAAGTTAACAAATGAGAATAAAAACCTTTTAGTTCCTGGACTTTATTTTTTGCCCGTTTTAATTTTTCGTCGTTTTCCATGAGTTTGTTGTTTTAGATTGATTTGTATTCATGACAAAAATATATAATGTATATAGAAATTAAAATATAATTTAAATAGAAAGTTTGGGAAAGAAAGGGAATTAGTTTATGCCACGAAAACACAAAGACACTAAATAACACTAAATCTTTTTGTGAAACTTTGTGCCATAGTGCTTTTGTGGCAAAAAGATATTTCACCCATCCGCCTTCCCACCGCACATTTTTCTTTTATAAATGTACCCATACAACTTTCCAGCGTATATTTATGAACTTCCCTCGTTCCCAAACTGAGTTTGGGAATGAAATTGGAGTGCAAACTTTGTTTGCAAAAGCATATTTTATATCATGCGTACACGTTATAAAATAATTAGTGATAATGAAATATATTTTATTACTTCATCGATTCTCGAAATGATTCCAATTTTTACAAACGAAAAATATTTCAATATTATTATAGATTCTCTCTCTTATTGTCGTAAAGAGAAAGGATTAAAAGTTTATGCTTATGTGATAATGGATAATCATATTCATTTGATAGTAAGCGGTAAAAATTTATCTAAAACAATAGCATCTTTTAAAAGGCACGCTGCAAAATATATAATTAAGTGTCTTAAAGAGGATAACCTTAATTGGATTTTGAATCAACTTAGCTTTTATAAACTTGGACATAAAAAAAGAAGTGATTATCAAGTATGGCAAGAAGGATTTCATCCTCAGTGTATATCTACAGATGAAATGTTAAATCAGAAAATAAACTATATACATTATAATCCTGTGAAGAGAGGTTTTGTAAGTGAAATGGAGCATTGGAGGTACAGCTCAGCTAAAACAATTATTAATGATATTAAAGGTGAATTAGAACTAGATGAGTTGTATTAGTTGTGTAGAAGTATTCGAAACAAAGTTTCTATCTAACTTGCGTTCCCAAACTCAGTTTGGGAACGAGTGAAAGCTCGACCCCACTAAGCACGAAGAGAGAAGCTATTATGCTTACTACCTCGATGATAACGAAAATGTCGGACGTCAGTCGGATATAGTTACTGTGATTGTGCCGTAAGCGAAAGATGTTGTGTGATATTTAATGTAACCGCCGCAGTGCCGTAAGGTGCTGTGGCGGTTTTTTACAATTGTATCTTGTTAGTTCAAATTTTAAGTAGTAATTTTATTATTAATCGAAGTAATTAAATATCATTGATAGAATCTATTTATATAGTAAGGTTTTAAATAGTATCATAATAATATAAATAACTAAGTAAAATTATGGCAAAGACAACTTTTTGGGATATTATTGAGCGGACAATTGAGAAAGTTGGAACACCCCTTTCTCCTAAAGAGATTTGGGATAAGTCAAAAGAGTTAGGTACTATTGGAGATTTCACAACTACTGGAAAAACACCATGGGCAACTATTGCAGCATATTGCTATACTGACATAAATAGCAATGGTGATAGATCAAAGATTATTCAAACGAGTGAAAGACCCTCACAATTCTTTCTAAGGAGACTTGCAGATAAAACAAATCTACAAAAACTTCAAAAGCAGAAAGAAAAAAATATTGTAAATAAAGAATTATTAGAAAAAGAGAAATTTGAAGAACGTGACTTACATCCACTTCTTGTTGCCTATGCTAATAGTGATACTCATTTCAAAGCAAATTTAAAAACTATTTTTCATGAAGGTTCTTCAAAAGCTACTAAAGGACATAATGAATGGTTACATCCTGATTTAGTAGGAGTATATTTCCCTTATCGTGACTATAAGGGCGAAACTTTAGAAATTCAGAATTATCTATCTATAAGTTCTATTAAATTGTTTTCATTTGAATTAAAAATATCTCTAAACAATAGTAATCTAAGACAATCATTCTTCCAAGCAGTATCTAATTCAAGTTGGGCTAATGAAGGATATCTTGTTACACTTAATTTAGACGATGATTCTGAACTAAAGGATGAGATTAGAAGATTAAATAATGCTTTTGGAATTGGATTAATTAAATTGAATTCTTTTCATGTTCATGAAAGTGAGATACTTTTTCCATCAAAGATAAAGCAAGAGATAGATTGGGATACTGTAAATCGTCTTACGAATGAGAATCCTGATTTCAGTGTTTTTTTAAAATTGATAACTGAAGATTGTAAGTTAGGAAAAGTAAAAAGTCAGTATGATAAGGTTTATAAACCTGAAGAAATAATAAAATATATAAAAGTAAAAAAAATTAATAACACTATCTAATATATCACCCTTCTTGTTTTTAATAGTTTTCTCACCAAAACAAATAATCTGAAACCTAATGAAAATCGGAAATAACATTCTTCTCACATCACTCATAATTTTCTTCATAAGCAGCACATCGCTTTCACAAACCGACACAACTTAACGATTATATCTTGCAATAACTTTTTCCGCCAGGAAAAACTCCTTACGGACACAAAGTAAATATAATTCAAAAAGTTTCTGATAACTTAGGAGGTGTTTTGCTTTTGGTAACCCTGATACAACTCTCATAAGCATGATTGTTTACCATTTATTTAGATAACAATTTAAAAATATTATGATTATAATTATTAAAATTTCTAAATAAATATAAAGAGATTATGAAAAAAATAATATTATTAGTTTTTGTATTTGCTTTTACAGTTTCCTCTTTTGCACAGGATTATGACCCACCTTCTTCTTATGATTTAAGGAATGTTAACGGAATAAATTATGTGACGTCAGTTAAATCACAACAAGGAGGAACATGCTGGACTCATGGTGTGATGGCTTCTATGGAAGGTAATCTAATGATGACAGGTGTATGGATTGCAAATGGTGAAACTGGAGAACCAAACTTAGCAGAGTATCATCTTGATTGGTGGAATGGCTTTAATACTTTTAATAATGATGATGATCCCGGTGGCGGCGGGTTAACGGTTCACATGGGTGGTGATTATCTTGTCTCTTCTGCTTACTTAACAAGGAATGAAGGTGCAGTCAGAGATATTGACGGTCAATCCTATTCAAGTCCACCTCTTAGATACAGTCCCAGTTATCATTATTATTATCCTCGTCATATAGAATGGTACGTAGTAGGAGATAATTTGAGTAATATAAACACTATTAAATACAAAATTATGTCTTACGGGGTTATAGGAACAAGTTTATGTTCTAATAGTTCGTTTATAAGCAACTATATTCATTATCAACCTCCTTCCAGTCAATTAGACCCTAACCATGCAGTTTCGATAGTAGGCTGGGATGACAATAAGGTTACACAAGCACCTTTACCCGGAGCCTGGCTTTGTAAAAATAGCTGGGGAAGCGGTTGGGGCTTAAACGGCTATTTCTGGATTTCATACTATGATAAGTATTGCGGACACCATCCAGAGATGGGAGCAATATCTTTTCAAGATGTTGAACGTAAGGCTTATGATAAGACCTACTATCATGATTATCACGGATGGCGTGACACGAGAACTAACTGTACCGAAATATTTAATGCCTTTACCACAACTAATGAGAGCTTTCTTAAATCTGTAAGTTTTTTCATAGCAAAAGATAGTGTGGACTATACTGTAAAAGTTTATGATAATTTTACAGGCGGACAATTAGCAGGTCAACTTGCTACTAATTCGGGATATTTTCAACATAAAGGATTCCATACGATAAATCTTTGTGAACCAATCCATTTTTCAAATGTAAATGATTTTTACCTTTACCTGTATCTTTCTGAGGGTGGTCAACCTTTTGACCGTACTTCTGATGTGCCTGTTTTACTCGGAGCATCTTACCGTGTGATTGTTGTATCGGCATCGAATCCCGGAGAGAGTTACTACAAAAGTGGGAGCAGCTGGTTAGACCTTTACAATGTTGATACGACAGCAAACTTTTGCATTAAGGGATTGTTTGTTAATGATACAGCAACGGGTACTACGAATTCTACCGTGACTATCCCTCAGACGTATTCATTATATCAGAATTACCCGAATCCGTTCAATCCGACAACAACAATTAGTTTTGATATTCCTAAAACTGCAAAAGTTAAGTTAGCAATCTATAACGTAGTAGGAAAAGAGATTGTTAGCTTGGTTAACAGAAAAATGAATCCAGGAAGTTATGAAGTAAATTGGGATGCAAGTAACTTTACCAGTGGAGTGTATTTTTATAGAATATTCTCTGACGGTTTTGTTGATACAAAAAAGATGGTGCTTATTAAGTAATTATCAAATCGATTGTAAAAAAGCCCGCTATAAGCTCCGTATTATAGACACAAGCAGGAGCAGGCGGGCTTTTTTGTAAGTTTTAATAGAATATTCATTAGTAAAAATTGGATAGTATAAAATGTTTCCTACTTTAGAAGTCAGATGGTTTTATAAAGATTCTGAATCTGACGATAATTATTTAAAAGTATTTAAGAATGTTCTGCAGTTTGAAGAGCAGCCTGCAAGAGTTGATCATTATTACTATTTCACTTCTGAAGGTTCGATGGGAATTAAAATACGTGAGGGCAGGTTAGAGATAAAAAATTGTTTTCGAGATTATAGTATTGTTCTTTTTAATAGACAAGTTGAAGGTAAGGTTGAGTTCTGGCATAAGTGGAGTTTTGAAATTAATCAAACGGATTCAAATTATCAAAAAGTTCTTGACTCAAATAATTCATGGATAACAGTAAAAAAAGAACGTACACTGTGTAAATATAAAATTACTAAAGATGAGCAAGTATCTGTTTTATCCAACGCTGAATACTCAGAGAACATTTGCAATGTAGAACTTACGAATATTTTAATCCGAGATAAAAAATGGTGGAGTTTAGGTTTCGAATCATATGGTGACGAAGGCTCTCTTTTTGAAAATTTAATACTTGTTGTTCGTGAAGTTCTTTCAGATAATAGACTGCTGTCATTTCAAGCTGACAATTCATTTGGCTATCCTCAATGGATCGATCTCTTTTTGGAGGTGTAGTCTTTCAATAAACTCTTCGAATATATCTCACCTGTATGCAGATTAATATATTTAATTAAAAATGGTATTTTAATAACTTCCAAAAACTACAATAGTAAATTATGAATTATACTTTAATCGGTTTCATACTTTATCTAATATGTGTTTTGGCAGTTGGTTTGTATACCTATCGATCAAACAAATCACATAAGGATTTTTTCTTAGCAGGTAGGAGGTTAAATCCCTGGGTTGTTGCTTTCTCTGAAAGAGCTTCAGGCGAATCTGCCTGGTTGCTTCTCGGTCTACCGGGCGCAGCGTTTGCATCCGGGTTGCTTGAATTGTGGACAGCCGTTGGATGTATTCTGGGAATAATCTTCTATTGGTATATTATTGCTAAGGATCTACGAAATGAAACTGAAAAGTATGATGCTATTACGCTTCCTAATTTCTTCGCTGAAAAGTTTAGTAAGAATGATAAAATTTTACGAGTAGTGTCTATGTTGATAATAATGTTTTTCTTCACATTTTATCTTGCTGCACAGTTTAATGGTGCAGGTAAAGTCTTGAATGTGACTTTCGATATTCCTCATATATACGGGATTATAATCGGGGCTGTTGTTATCATAATTTATACGATGATGGGAGGGTTTTTCGCAGTTGCATGGACGGATTTAATTCAAGGAATAATTATGATATGTGTTTTAGTAGTACTTCCGATTGTAGGATTAATCGAACTAAGCGAACAGGGTTCATCACTTACTTCCTCTATAACAGCAGCAGGGAGTGAGTTTTCAAGTGTTATAGGAGGTGCTACAGGCTGGGCGGCTGTGGCAGTCGTTATCGGAGGATTAAGCTGGGGTTTAGGATACATGGGACAACCTCACCTGCTGACAAGATTCATGGCGATTAAAGACCCTGAAAAAATAAAAACGAGTAGAAAAATTGCTATTGTATGGGCTATTCCTGCTTTCTTTGGAGCTATAATGATTGGTCTCATCGGTTTAGCATTATACGGACAAGGTCATTTTTCTGATGTCGAAAAAATTATGCCTCATCTTACTACATCATTACTTCCGGCATGGCTCGCCGGGATTTTTATATCGGGTGCGATTGCTGCAATGATGTCCACTGCGGATAGCCAGTTACTCGTTATTACATCTTCGGTTATTGAAGATTTCTATCATCAGACACTTGGTAAGAATGTTACAGAAAAAACTCTTCTAAATCTCAGTAGAATAATAACGATTGTTGTTGGCGTTGCAGCATTTGTGATTTCTATAACTTCGAAAGAATTAATTTTTAGTTTAGTTTCTTATGCTTGGGCTGGACTTGGGTCGTCTTTCGGACCTGCATTGTTGTTAATGTTGAAATGGAAAAAAACAACGAAACAGGGTGTACTCGCAGGAATGCTGACTGGTTCTATAACTACAATTGTATGGTCTAATATTCCTGTTCTGGATGAGTTTATCACTGTGAGGTTCTCGTCTTTCGTGCTGGCTTTTATTGCGGTTATTATTGTTAGCTTAATAACTTCAAAGAATAATAACTCTTCGGTAAGACAGGCAGAGGTGTAGATATTTCATTTTCGATGAGAATTGTAAAATGATGTTTTCAAAAAAATATTGATACTGCCTTTACAAAACATTCCCTTTTATTTTTATCGTAACGCTTTTTATGTTTTTCTTCATCTTCTGTGTTTCCTTGTTTTTCAAACCAAGATTCACTTCATATATTTTTGAAGCTTTTTTGTAATACACGAGAGCTTTCTTATATTCATCTTTTGCTTCTAATAAATTTCCAAATGCTGCGAAAGTATCCGCTGTATCCACGTGACCTTCACCAAGTTTTGATTTACGAATTGATAATGATTTATTGAGTGATTCTTCTGCTTCTTTATATTTACACTGATAGATATAAACAAGTGCAATGTTATTCAAGATTTTTGCAACATTAAGATCACCGGAGCCTATAACTTTTATTGTTGTTTTTAAAGCTTGCGTGAACAAAGTTTCTGCTTTTTGATATTTCCTTTGCTCTGAGTATAATTTTGCAAAATTATTTTGAATGATTGCTGTATTAGGATGATTGTTTCCGAATTGTTTTTTAAAAATTTTCAATGACTGCTTAAACAAAGGTTCAGCTTCTTCGAGTCTGTTTTGATCCCGTAAAAGATTAGCGAGATTGCTGAGACTTGTTGCTGTGTCGGGATGTTCAATGCCTATTATCTTTTCTCTTGCGGTAATAACACGTTTGAACAATTTTTCAGCTTCTTTGAATTTATATTGGTTATAATAATTATACGCTAAATTGTCTAAACATTCTAATGTATTGGGGTGGTTTTTCCCTGATATTTTTTCTCTAATTGTTAAAGCACGTTTGAGTAATTGTTCGGCTTTTGAGTACTTACCTTCAGCATCGTACAAAGCTGCAAGGTTGTTTAAGCTGTGAGCTGCAATGGGATTTTCCGGTCCATGAATTTTTATAGAAGTTGTAATTATTCTGTTATACAAAGATTCAGCTTCGGTAAATTGATTTTGACAATAATGATTCCCGGCAAGGTTTTCTATACATTTGATTGTTTTTGGATGATGAGGACCGAATATTGTTTCAATTATTATCAGTGCTCTTTCAAATAGGAGTTCTGCTTTTTTAAAATATCCTTGCCTCTGATAATACACACCGAAGTTTACATAACTATTCGCTGTCAGCGGATGTTCTGCACCTAATATTTTTTCCCTAATACTTAATGCTCGTTTAAATAAGGATTCTGATTCTTTATGTTTACCGATATACATATAAACTAAAGCTAAACTATTCAGACTAAATGCTGTTTCAAGATGTTGTGTCCCCAGAGCCTTTTCACATAGTTTGAGGGAGAGCTGTGCTAAAGGTTCTGCAATTGAGAATTTACCTTGTTCTACATAAAGCCAGACAAGGCTATTCAGAGTTTTAATTGTCTCAATATGTTCTTTGCCATAAATATTTTCCCTGATTTTTAAAGATCGCTTGTAAAGTTGTTCTGCTTTTTCATATTTGTTCCTATTTCTATAAAGGTATGCGAGATTGTATAAGCTGTCGGCAGTTTCAGCATGATTTCTTCCGAAAGTTTTTTCTCTGACTCTTAAAGCATTTTCTAACATTTTTTCTGCTTCTTTATAATGTGCATTTTGATTTAGAAATCTTCCAACCGTATCGTATATTTTTGTTTTTAATTCAGGTTTAACATTTTTATTAGCAAAATATTTTTTTATCGAATTTGTATAAACTTTACCCATATCGAAATGTTCATCAAGACTTCTCCAATAATTGACAAGATCATATTCATCCGTTTCGTAAATTCTTAAAAAGACATCAATATCTGATAAGTAGTTTTTTAATTTATTCCACTGTTTAGTTTGTTTGAGATGATAGGGGAGCTCTTCCAGGCAGCGTTCACTTAAAGGGTTTTTAGAAAAGAATTTTGCTAATTTTAAGTGTATCTCGGTTTTGGTTTTTTCAGTTTTTAAAAAATATTTCTCGATTGCTTGTTTGATATGATCATGAAGGAAGTTCAACAAACCATTCCTGCGAATGAGATGATTCTCAAATGAATTATTTAATGCAGACCAGTAGAGAGGTGGAACACCAGATATATCCAGCAGCTCTTTTTCCGTTAATCCTTTTCTCGATGTCCATAGGAGTGATAGTAATTCTTTTATAAGGTCTTTTCTTTCTTTTTCATAATCCTCTTCTATTCTTATCAGAACAGCTTTAAAGAATTCAACAGGATTTGTGGATTTAACATAGTATGAAATTCTTTTTTCTAACTTTTCATATAAACCGAATATTCTAATCTCATCAAGAAATGTTCGAAGTAGTAATGGACTACTAAATCCTTTATTCAATGCAATCAGTGTTACCGTTTTAGCGGGTAATGATTTGCTATACTGATTCAGATATTGAGTGATTAAAGCTTTCCGTTCCGAAATTGATAAAGGTTTTATATTCAATACCCCATATCCTCGTTTTCTTAATATGTTTTCTGTTTCACCGTGTAGTGTTGAAAAAATCACTCTGACATACGGCGGGAAATACTCAGGTAGCCAATTTAACAAACGGGCATTGTTAATGTTATCAAGGTAGTTGAGTGCATCTAAAATCAGAATCCATTTTCCGGCACGTCCTGTTTGTGCTAAGAAATTTGAGAAGGCTTCTGACATTTCCTTAGGATTGTCTGGAATTGTATCTTTAATACTGAATTTTAATTTCAATTCTTCTAATATTCTTCTAACTATCTGTGTATAGTCTGTACTATCAGGAACACCCCCAATGAAGTGATACAAAATATATGTGTCTGGATGCTTTTTCTGATAATGTGTTATCCAGTTTGCGAGCAAAGCTGATTTTCCTAAACCGGACTCTCCCGTAATCACTAACGGAGTGTCTTCATTGTTTGCATGAACGTTCAGACGGTTCAGATATTTCTGACCACCTATGTACACACGTAAGCGGCTTTTTAGAAAAGTTGTATGATCCAGGCGTTCTTGTTCAATTGGGTCAGGTGTTACTAAATCCGGAAAACTTTTCTCGATTAATTCCCATAGATCTTCTAATATCAGATTTCCAAGCTCATCGGATTTCGAAAACTGTTTAACAGGGAATTTGTTTTGTGATTGTAATGTCTTTTTCAATTCTATCAGTTTAGTACCATCTTCCGATACAGGGGTTTCTTTTGATGAGGTTAGAGAAGACTGTGGTTTACGCAGATAGAACAATGCGTTTTTGGATAAGGAAGTATTTCTCAGAACCCCGTATTGAATTTCCATTTCAGTGATACTCAGACCTTTATCAATGTCTTTTCTGATCCATGGGAATTCTTCTAAGAATTTTTTATGTTTTATGTATTCCTCCGCATGGGGAATCCATCCATACCGTTCACCAAGTATTCCTATAAAAAAAGGGCGGCAGCGGTCAATTTCTTTAAGGCAAACTTCTATTACTTTACCATGCTGTGCTTGTTTTTCTGTAACACCCCATCGGAGGTCAATTTCTGTAAACTCGATTCCTCTTTGGTGGCATCTGTGTCGGATTTCAGGAAAGACTTCTTTAATAAGATAGTCTCTCTCTTTCATCATGTCCTTAAATGTGGAGGAAACGAAGACTCTTACTTCGCGGTCTGAATCTGTGATGTTAATATTTCCCATGCGGTTTTATTTATCAGAAAGTGCTCAGTGCTTTATACTATTTTGCATACTTTTTCGTTATTCTCTTTTAGTAAGTGTGGAATATTTGCAACTGCTTCAATATCGTAATCTTGTGTTTCAGAATCTAATTTATCCCACGGCAGGAGGTCTGGATGTGTTTTTTGAACATCATTTCTTTCGCCGAGTCTCCAGCCTGCGAGCCACCTGTTTGCATTCCATCGCCGATGTTCCATTTTGGCTAAGTCTGTCATTATTTCTTTATCGGATGTAAAATCAAATCCATCACGTGTATCGTCTACCGGACAGGCTTCACACTCAATAGCCCTGAGTTTCACATCTATATGATCTGCCTGGCTGCGGTTGTTATCCCGATATTCTTCGTTTAAATTTTCCCATTCAACCATAATTGGTTTTGGCTTGGGAGCATCTTTCCCTTCTTTCATGCAGTCATCGAGTAATTTCTGATAGTCATCTTTTGCCCGCTTTAGATAATCGTTATGAATTAACATAGCCAGTTTGTCTAATTCTTCTTCAACCACGACATCCGCAGAACATGCTTCATTAATCAGTTCAATTATTCGGATTCTCTTGTCGTTTTTCAGTGATTCGGGAATTGGTGTACCCGGTCTTGTAAATACTACGAATATGGTCTTTGTGTTAAAAAGTAATTGCTTTATTCGGCTTAGCGTATCGATCTCCGAAGTTTCATCTTCTATACAGAAATAAATTATAGTGAAAGGCTGTACTTTTTGTAATTCCGATAGAAATTCCTTGTTCAGTATCTCAGGGTCTTTTGTTATAAAACGAACATCTGCAATCTCATCTATAGATGGGATGCGGGACTTCAGTTTTTGTTCGTAAACGGAAGCTTTTTCATCTATGATAGTCAGTATTGTCTTTTTATCGTTTCTATAATGTGCAACTCGAAAGGTCTGCATTGCGATTGCTTCCCCGAGTTTACCGTAGCCAAGTATTAGTATGTAAGGTGAAGGATCTGTTTTTTGTACGACTTTGCAGAACCTGTCCGGTGAATACTTATGCAAAGCTACTCTTGCTGCATTTTCATAAATATTAAAGATTCTCGCGTCGAATTCATCGTAGGTTTTATAAAATATTTCGTGATCGTACAGCAATGCCTTGAGTTTAGCATCCTGAATGTGAGCAAAACATGTGAGATACTGATTCGTATTCTTTTTGCTTTTTATTTCTTTTGCATGGGTTAATATATTTACGTTAACAATATCGTTATCGGTGACTGTGATTAAGTATTTCGCGTGCTCGACTCTAGCCTTCTTTAAAGCAGTTAAATCAAGTGCGTTTTCGATGAGTACAATTACACCTCTTACTTTGTAATGATTTATTAAATTGTTTTCGGCATTCTTTTCAATAATGACAACCTTCTCTCCACGTTCGTGAAAGGTGTTTGCTAATCTTTGACCTTTCGTACCGAGACCGCATATGATAACGTGGTTCTTATAATTCCTGAGCTTTAACAAATATATTTCATGCTTTAGAACAGATAGGATTGTTTTCAAAAGAGTATAAGCAAGCACTGACGGTGCCAACCATCTTGCAATGTGCAGGAAAACCGATACAAGCTCTGGTCTATCGACGGCTCCGGACTCCATAACAAAAAGCTGGAATGTAAGATAGAGAATGTGAAATGCATCGGCATTTTCATTTGCAGATTCGTAATACTGGTAGAATCCTATATATCCTAAGACAACTGAGAGTATAAAAGCAAATCCAATTAACCGGAATTCATTATATTTCAGCCACTGAATGAACGAATGATTTTTGTTAAGCATTTGTGTGGTTTAAATATTTTGGTGCATTTATTCAAAATAACAACATAATAGAAATAATAATATGATTTTCGGAGTGTATTGAAATTAAAGCGAATATTCTGAACCCCCCTCATTCCCCCCTTTCGCAAAGGGGGGAAGGTTTAACTCAACCCCCTGCCCCCCTTCTCTTAGAAAGAGAAGGGGGAATTAAAGGGGGATGAGTTTGGTGCCTTTTTTTATACCTTGAATCAAAATGATAATTAAGTGAAAATGAGGTAACTGTGAACTAAACATTATAATCATGAAAAAGTTTATAAAGATTACAGTCCTGCTCTTAATCATTAACTCTACTTTTCTAATTCAATACTGCTTCTCCCAGTGGATAACACAATTAGAACCCGGGCACCCAATAAGAGACATTGAATTTATAAATCTTAAAACTGGTTGGGCATGCGGGGATGCAAGGATATATAAAACTACGAATGGTGGTGAGAATTGGATAATGCAGTCTAATCCCGCACAGCACATTATACAGCAGATACATCCAGTGAATGAAAACGTAGTCTATGCAGCGGGATGGTGGACGTTCTTGAAAACTACAAATGGAGGTGAAGACTGGTCTACTATTTTTAGTGGTGGACCTGGCTCAGGATTGCCTGTACTTGAAGGATTATACTTTTTAAATGAAAATACCGGATGGCTTTGTGGTGTAGTAGTTGCTATGAAAACTACTGATGGGGGTGATACATTTATAGATTCTATGCGTATTGAGGCTAATTTGTACGATATATTTTTCAGAAATGAAATGGAGGGTATAGCTAGTGGAATAACTGGCGTAATATGCAAGACTTCAAATGGTGGTGCTAATTGGGAAAGAACAATTATTACAGGAAGTGGTCCAATGTATGATTTTATGAGACTTACTTTTATTGGTGATCAAACAGGATGGGTTGGTGGAAATGTTGTATTTAGAACAACGGATTTTGGAACAACCTGGGATAGTATAGGAACAGCAGGGTATGGTACTAATGAGGGAGCATATTGTATAGAATTTTCCAGTATGAACATAGGTTACACAGGTGGAACGTCAGCTTTAATGTTTAAAACAACAGACGGGGGATATACATGGCGCCAGGAGGAAATATCAAGTCTTAACACGGGATTCATAAGAGATATATATGCCTATAATGATTCCATAGTCTGGGCAGGATGCGGATTAAAGATAATTCATACCACAACAGGCGGACAGGTTTTTGTTAACCAGGTAAGCAATGAAATACCTGCTAATTTTATTCTTCACCAAAACTACCCTAACCCCTTCAACAACCAAACAACAATTGAATTCGACATAAAAAAGAAAGGAAATTACAGTCTTATAGTATACGATTGTCTCGGAAGGAAACGGGATGAGGTTTTTAATGAATACCTGAATGCTGGGAGCTACAGTGTAAGCTATAACGGGGATGAGCTTCAAAGCGGTGTGTATTTCTACCGTCTTTCAGCGGATGGGAATGTGGTGGAGACGAGAAAAATGACACTTATCAAATGAGAAATTAAAAAATGGTAACACTATGATGTACTTTTTACTTATATTTTCTTTTCTAATAAATATATTTCATGCGACAAATGATGATGATTTTGAGAAGTATGAGAAAGCATATGATTATATTGTACATGCTTCTATCATTGAAGATTCATTTATACATTCTAAGTATAGTACTTTAGATACAATCTTAATACATGTCTCAAATAAGTTAAATAATTACAGTCCAAGATATTTTTCACAAGAAATATTAGAGTATGAATATAAAGGTTTCAATGATAGCTTAAGAAAAATAAAATTGGATTCACTGTGGGATCTTTCATCCTTAATTGACGATTTCAAAAGAATAGATGAAATGAGTGAATTAGATAAACTCAATAGAAGTGAGGAAATCAATTTACTATTATTCTTCTCGAAAATATCAGATAATAAACTAACAGCAGAAATATTTCAATATAGACCAGACATTGGGAAGAAACATAACAGATATTGGTCGGGCACCTCAGTTCACTTCCTATTCTATTTTAATGAGGATGACATCGAAAAAGTATTTTATAATGTTATAGCAAAAAACTAAACAATCTACATTGGGTATTTATTATGAGTTTCTCCTGACGATAAAAACCACAGCCCCGCCTCTGTTTCAAATCCGCACTGTGGGAGATTTAAATAAAGTATATAGTTACCCTGCCGTTTACGGCAGGGTAGAAGGAACACCCTTAACCCGGGCTTTAGCCCAAAGTATTTAGGCTAAAGCCAATACGCACTTACTTCGTACCCCCACCGTAAACGGTGGGGTAACAAAATATGAACACCAATATAGAGACCGATAGGAGTTTATTGTTGCACAACACAACTCCGTGTTTCTTCGTGCATCTCTGTGTATCTCCGTGTAATGTTTTTGCTAATGATAGGTATAACATGATAAGGTTTGTGCCGTGAACGGGAAGTCAACTCAGGTTATGCCAGCATTACAGATGTTACCAACCAAAAAAGAAGTATAAAGCAATAGTTATATTTAAAAAGACAGAAGCGTAATAAGAAAAGCGAACGGGGAGGTTTTGTACCGGGAGAGGGATTTGAACCCACGACCTACGGATTATGATTCCGCCGCTCTAACCAACTGAGCTATCCCGGCTTGGAGTTGCAAATTTACTTCTTCATTATTTTTTATTCAATACAGTTTTGAATCTAATACTCTTTAGTATTTTTTACTCATCATGCAATCTTGTAAATTGATTTATGAGAGTAAATTATTTAACTTTCAATAATTAAACAGGAAATGAACAGGAAGTTTATATACACAATTCTATTTGTATTTGTAATTCTATTTTTGCACGGAGATAAGCTAACCGCTCAGGACGACTGGTGGAAGGATAAGAATTATAAATCTGAGAAGGTCAGGATAAAGTATGTCCTTTGCAAGAAGGCTTTTAAAGACATTGCGAATGGGTTTAGTACGCAGAATATAAACTTCGTCAATCTGTATTTTAACACACAGGTGTATTTGAATGTCATAAGTACTGATAAAGGGTACTACAGTGCAAACCAGGCTGAATTGATACTCGTAGACTTCATGGATTATTTTGGGGTATTTAGTGTTAAGTATATTCGTTCACACCACAAGAACTCGTATGCGTTTGCCCTCGGGAAATGCTACTATAACAGGGGAAGCGGAAAGAGAGAGCTTGATATTTCGATTGCCCTTAAGTACAGAAGCAAGAGATGGATTATCGACCAGATAAACATATATTAAATTTAGTGCGTTTGAAAAAGTTGGTGTATGCAGAAATGAAAATGAGTAATAATCTTGAAAAAAGTTATACAGGATAAAATAAGCGTTAGTCAGCTCACGAATAGGCGATTTAAGAGTTTGGTCTTAATCGCTTTTTTAATATTGGTGTGGGTTGGTTTGATAAAATTGATTTCGGGTTATATCGTATCGAGTGTAGACGATAACTGGGATGAGATTCTTATTGAGAAAACCACCTCCCAGGGAGAATTGTGCACAAGTCTTTTCAATAAATATCAAAATGAGGTATCGGAATATTCGGATAAAATATCCGGGGATGACCAGATTCAAAAGAACCTGTACAGAAGTGATCTGAAGAAGCTGTATGATACGATATTTAAAATGATCCTGCCTTCGTCATTTGAATTAGAGATTTATAATAAAAGACTTGAATTACAACTTTTCAAGGGAAAGCAGCTCGGACCCGATTATGTGCTTTTGCAAAAAGCGTTAGCGGGGAACAAATTATCCGTTATAAAAGATATAGGTTTTTACACATACCTTCTTGTATATTCTCCGATAAATTATACAGAAAATAATAATGAGACCGTTGGTGTCTTATTAACTGCGGAATTAATCGACATCAAATATCATATCACTAACAAATTTTTTCAGGACTTCGGATTTTCGAATGATATAAAGAATGCAATGAAGGTGAATGTCGAATTGATTGCGGCGAATTCCATTTCGGGTGATATACAAATTGATTCTGTAAAACTGGTCGAAAATAATGCAGTTGACCTTATAAGTGTCGATGGAAAAGTTATCGGGAAAGTTTTATTCCCAAATTATGATACTTCTGTTCACAGAAGAAATATATCATCATTAAGTACAGAAATTATTTCCGTACTGATATTTGCGTTTTCAGTCATTCTTACATTTCTTGTTTTCAAAACATTAAACCTTTTTAGTTCTAAAGTTGTAAGGATTATACTATTTGGTATATTTCTTGTTTTAATCAGGTATTTATGGCTTCAATTTAATTTACCATCCAAGACGTTTGACAGTGAATTATTCTCTCCGAGTTTTTATGCGTCTGCTTTTGGTTACGGAATAGTGAAGTCAATTGGAGAGTTATTTGTAACGTCTGTATTCTTTCTTGTTTATGTTTTTTATGTTGCGAAGCAATCTTTCTTAGGAATAAAATTATTAGATTCAGAAAAAAATGAAACGAAATCTTACCTGAAAATAATATACAGTCTCGTTTTAACTTTTCTGTTTTTCGTAATTATGAATATATTCGGGACGATAATTAAAAGTATAATATTCGATTCCAACATTAAGTTTTTAGATAAAGCAAAGATCATTCCGAGTTTGGATTTGTTTTCCGTCCAGCTTGTAATTCTGATCATTACGTTTGTTTTCTTTGTAATCTATATATCAATAGTACTGAATGTAATTACACAGACCGTGTTTCTATTTAAGAAGAAAATTCTGAAAAAGTTCAACGTAATAATT